>DATMSE010000062.1:0-14916 GCA_035565575.1 Xanthobacteraceae bacterium | reverse complement strand
GAGCTGCGACATCATCTGCTCGAGCGAGCCGCGCATGCCGGACACGCTGGCGGCGGCGTTCTCGCGCTTCTGGTGCGCACGATAGCTCGTCACCTGACGGGCGCGGGCTTCGTTCTCGACCACGGCGAGCCGGTCGCCGGCTTCCGGAGGACCGTTGAAGCCGAGCACCTCGACCGGCACCGAGGGACCGGCTTCCTCAAGCGTCGTGCCCTGATCGGAAATCAGCGCGCGGACGCGACCCATCTCGGCGCCGGCGACGATGATGTCGCCGACCCGCAGCGTGCCACGCTGCACCAAGACGGTCGCCACCGGGCCACGGCCGCGATCGAGCTTGGCTTCGATCACGGTGCCTTCCGCCGGCCGCTGCGAATTGGTCTTCAATTCGAGCAGTTCGGCCTGCAGCGAGATCATCTCCAGCAGCTTGTCGAGATTGGTCCTGTTCTTGGCCGATACCTCGACATCAACCACGTCGCCGCCGAAGGATTCCACCTGCACCTCGTGCTGCAAGAGTTCGGTGCGCACGCGCTCGGGCTTGGCTTCCGGCTTGTCGATCTTGTTGATCGCCACGATGATCGGCACGCGGGCCGCCTTGGCGTGGTTGATCGCCTCGATGGTCTGCGGCATCACGCCGTCGTCCGCCGCCACCACCAGGATGACGATGTCGGTGACCTTGGCGCCGCGCGCGCGCATCGCGGTGAACGCGGCGTGGCCGGGCGTGTCGATGAAGGTGATCTTCTGGCCACCCGGCGCGGTGACCTGATAGGCGCCGATATGCTGGGTGATGCCGCCGGCTTCGCCCGAGACCACATTGGCATGGCGCAGCGCGTCGAGCAGCGAGGTCTTGCCGTGATCGACATGGCCCATCACGGTCACGACCGGCGAACGCGGCTCGGTGTCGGTCGAATCGTCGACGACGTCGAACAGGCCTTCCTCCACGTCGCTGGCCGCGACGCGCTTGACGGTGTGGCCGAGTTCTTCGGCGATCAGCTGCGCGGTATCGGCATCGATCACGTCGGTGATCTTGTGCATCGCGCCCTGCTTCATCAGCATGCGGATGACGTCCACCGCGCGCTCGGACATACGGTTGGCGAGTTCCTGGATCGTGATCGCTTCCGGAATCGTCACCTCGCGGACCAGCTTTTCCTTGGGCTCGTTCGAGGCGTGGCCCTTGAGGCGCTGGGTGCGGCGGCGGAACGAGGCGATCGAGCGCTCGCGCACGTCGTCGGCATTGAGCGCCGTGACCACGGTGAGGCGGCCGCGCTGCTTCTGCTGTCCCGGTTTCGCGGTGGTCTTCGGTGCGGCAGCGGGACGGGCGACGCCACCCGGACCGCGGCGGATCTGGCGCGGCGCTTCGTCGTCATCGGCTTCGGCCGCCACCGCGTTGGGCCTCGCCGTCGGGATCGGCGCGCGAGCCGGTGCGGCGGGCCGTGCGGCCGGCGTTGCCGTGGCGGCCGGCTTGGCTTCCGCCTCCATGCTCTTCTTGGCCTGGATCTCGGCCTTGCGCTTGGCTTCTTCCTCGAGCCGATGCCGTTCTTCCTCGGCCTTGCGGCGGGCCTCGGCGGCCTCGCGCTCCTGCTGCTCGATATATTCGCGGCTCTTGCGGCGTTCGGCCTCGGCCTCGGCGGCGCGACGCTCCTCTTCCTCGCGGGCGCGTGCATCGGCCAGCGCGCTGGCGCGGGCGCTGCGCTCGTCCTCGGTCAGGGTGCGGAGCACCACACCGGAGCCGCTGCGCGAGGGCCCTGGCGTCGGGCGGGAGGTCGGGGCGCGCGTCGGTGCGGCCGGCTTCGCAGCAGGGGCTTCGGTCTTGGCGGGTTCCGCCGCCGGCGCTTCACCGCCGATCCGGCGCTTGCCGCGCTTCTCAACGACCACCTGCTTGCTACGGCCGTGGCTGAAACTCTGGCGCACGGTGCCCTGCTCGACGCGCGGCTTCAGCGTCAAGGTCTTGGTCGGGCTGACGCTCAAAGTCTTGTCGCCAGGATTTTTCGTATCAACCATTCAGCAGTCCTAATCTTCTTGCGATGCGCGGTGTCGCGCTGTTCCTGTCAGCGGTTCGGTGTCGTCTTGCCGTCTGTTCCGTCGCCGTCGGCCATCCGGTATCGGACCAGGATCTGGCTTCGCGACAGGAACGTTTTGCCGGCCGGGCCGGCGAGCACGGCAGCATGTATCACATTTGACCGTCCAAGTGCCAAATCCAATTCTGCCGAAGTCAGCGCGGAAATAACCGGAACCCGGCCCGTTTCGCCCGTATCGGCAGGCATTTGCCGGCGAGCGGCAACTAATTTGGCGTCGAGCTTGCGAATGCCGTCGGCGGCGCCGTCGCTGGCGTGCAGCAGCGCTACCGCCTGATGGCGCTCCAGCGCATCCTCGACCTTGCCGAATCCGGCCACCACCTGCCCCGCCTTGGCGGCCATCGCCAGGGCATCGACCACGCTGCGGGTCAGCAAGCGGTCGGTATCGTCGGCCAGCGTCGGCGAAGCCTTGACGTTGCGTTTGAAGCCCCGGCTGAACAGCCCGCGCTTTGCGGCCTCCGCCACGGCGCGATGCGAGGCGGTAATCCAGAGGCCGCGGCCCGGCAGCTTGCGTTTCAGGTCCGGCACCGCCGCGCCATCGGGCGCGACGACAAAGCGGATCAGCTCCTCGATCGGCTTGACCTGGCGCGTGACCACGCACATCCGTGCCGTCCCGGGCCTTGCGGTCCGGGGGCCGTGATCGGGATCGGCCGGGTCAACGCGATCAAGCATACGGGCGACATGGCTCCTTAAACCGCTTCGTCTTCGGTGGCGTCAGCCGCTTCGCCGGTTTCCTTGGCGAGATCGGCTTCGGTGATCCAGCCGGCGGCAAGGCGCGCCTGCATGATCAGGTGTTCGGCCTCGTCGCGCGACAGTTCGATGCCGTCGAGAAATCCCGGATACTTGGTCACCTCGCCGCCATCCTTGCGCTCGGTCCAGCCGACGAGATCGTCGGTGGCGCAGCCGGCCAGATCCTCGACGGTCTTGACGTCATTCTCGCCGAGCTTGACCAGCATCTTTGAGGTGACGCCCGGCACGTTCTTCAACGCATCCTCGACGCCGAGCTCCTTGCGCCGCGCCTCCAGCTCGGCTTCGAGCTGATCGAGATATTCGCGCGCGCGGCTTTGCAGTTCTTCCGCGGTCTCGTCGTCGAAGCCCTCGATCCCGGCCAGTTCGCGGACATCGACCAGCGCCAGTTCCTCCACCGAGGTGAAGCCTTCCGACGCCAGCAGCTGGCCGACGACTTCGTCGACATTGAGCGCTTCCATGAAGATGCGCGTCGAATTCTCGAAGTCGGCCTGGCGGCGCTCGGATTCCTCGGTCTCGGTCAGGATGTCGATATCCCAGCCGGTGAGCTGCGAGGCGAGCCGCACATTCTGGCCGCGACGACCGATCGCTAATGATAGCTGGTTATTCGTATCCGGAACGACAACCTCGATCCGCTCACGATCTTCGTCGATCACGACCTTGGAGACTTCGGCCGGCGCCAGCGCGTTCACCACGAAGGTGGCGATATCCGGCGACCACGGAATGATGTCGATCTTCTCGCCCTGCAATTCGTTCACCACCGCCTGCACGCGCGAGCCGCGCATGCCGACGCAGGCGCCGACCGGATCGACCGAGGAATCGCGTGAAATCACGCCGATCTTGGCCCGCGAGCCCGGATCGCGGGCCACCGCCTTGATCTCGACGATGCCGTCGTAGATTTCCGGCACTTCCTGCGCGAACAGCTTCGCCATGAATTGCGGGTGGGTGCGCGAGAGGAAAATCTGCGGGCCACGGGTTTCGCGGCGTACGTCGAAGACATAGGCGCGGACGCGGTCGCCGTTGCGGAACACCTCGCGCGGCAGCATCTCGTCGCGGCGGATAATGGCTTCGCCGCGGCCGAGGTCGACGATGACGCTGCCATATTCGACGCGCTTGACAACGCCGTTGACGATGTCGCCGATGCGGTCCTTGAATTCCTGATACTGCCGGTCCCGCTCAGCCTCGCGCACCTTCTGCACGATCACCTGCTTGGCCGACTGCGCGGCGATGCGGCCATATTCCAGCGGCGGCAGCGTATCGGCGATGGTGTCGCCGATCTGCGCGCCGGGGTTGGCGCGCTGGGCGTCGATCAGCGAAATCTGGTTTGCGGGATTTTCGACATGCTCCACCACCAGCATGTGGCGGGTGAGCGACAGCTGGCCGGTCTTCGGATGAATCTCGGCATGCACGTCGGTCTCGGAGCCGTAACGGGCGCGCGCCGCCTTGGCGATGGCGTCCTCCATCGCCTCGATGACGATGTTGCGGTCAATCGACTTTTCGCGGGCGACGGCGTCCGCGATCTGCAGCAGTTCAAGGCGGTTGGCGCTGACAGCGGCCATGGCTCAGTCTCCTTCGATGGGATCGATCACCCCGGCCAGCCGCTTGTCGGCGGCAAGCCGGTGCTGTTTGGTGTTCTTCGGAAGCGGTTTCTTCTTTGGCTTCGGTTTCGGGCCTTTGGCGCGGGCCTTCTTCGCATGCGCGGGCGGCGGCGGTTCGAGGCCGAGGCTTTCCTTCAACTCGCGCTCGGCCGCCTTGCCGCGCCGCATCGATTCGGCGATCAGCTCGTCGGTCAGCACCAGCCGGGCATCGCTGATGTCGTTCATCGGCAGCGCCACGATCTCATCCTCGCCCTCGCGGATGTCATCGCGATGAAGCTTGACGGCTTCGCCCGCGACGCCGTCGAGCAGCCCGCGGAATCGCTTGCGGCCCTGGTGCGGAACCGCCATCTCGATTTTCGCCAGATGGCCGGTGTAGCGCTCGAAATCCGAGCGGCGGACCAGCGGCCGGTCGATGCCGGGCGAGGAAATCTCCAGCCGATAGGCGCGCTCGATCGGATCGGCGACGTCCAGCACCGGCGACAGCGCCTTCGACACCGCCTCGCAATCGTCGATCAGCATGGTGCCGTCGGGCCGCTCCGCCATGACCTGGACGGTGCAGCCGGCCTCGCCGGATACCTTGACGCGGACCAGGCGGTATCCCATGCCCTGCAGCACCGGTGCGGCGATGGCGGCGACGCGCGCGGCGACGCCGGGCTCGACCACCAGGCGCGGCTCGTTCAGAAGGTCTGCATTCGGGTCGAGGGTCTCTGTCATCACGGCGATCAGGTTGCGTCCGGCACGTTGTCCGGGTCCGAATTCGCCAGAGCGCGCGGCGCTGCGGCCCTGGCCCGGTTCCCGATGGCGGCTTGGTTCCCTGTCGTGCGCCGGGCTCAGCCCGGCCGGCTTCAGGTAATAAAAAAGAGCGGGTCCCGGGGGGCCCACTCTCAATACGCCATCGTATGAGAAATCATCAGTTGAGCAGGATATAGCGAGTTTGCCCCGCCCCGGCAAGGGCCGAAGCGAGGTCCCGGAAATTTGAAGCCGGCTGGCCTTCCTCTTTCCGAGGGGCTCGATCCGGCATTTGCATGGGCGTGCGATGAAATCGGGATGCACATCCCGGGATCGGATGTCTAGACTGTCGCCGACCTAACAAGAAGCACCGGGGAGGATGTCATGCTCAGCGAGGCCGCTGTCACCGCGCATGCCGAACGCATTCGTCAGGACGGTTTCACCGTTCTTGAACGGGTGGTCGCGCCGCACCAGGTCGAGAAGCTGAAAGCGGCGGTCGAGCGCATCGAGCGCGACCACAATCTGGGTCCGGCGAAGACCTCGTTCGAGGGCTTCAAGACGCTGCGCGTCAACAACCTGTTGACCTATGACGAGGTGTTCTGGGAAGTGCCGCTGCATGGCGCGGTGCTGCCGGTGGTGGAAGCGGTGCTCGACAGGGAATGCCTGTTGTCGTCGTTCTGCTCGCTGGTGCTCGGCCCGGGGCAGAAGGCGCAGCCGATCCATGAGGACACCCAGCTCATTCCGCTGCCGCGTCCGCACATTCCGATCACGGTCAACGCGATCTGGGCGCTGTCGGATTTCACCGCGACCAACGGCGCGACGCGCATCGTGCCCGGCAGCCACAAATACGATCACGCTCCGGAATACGGCAAGGATTACGACGCCGAGATCGCAACCATGCCGGCCGGCAGCGTGATGCTGTTCGACAGCGCGCTGTGGCATGGCGGCGGCGCCAACCGGAGCGACGCGCGCCGCTTCGCATTCTCATGCGCCTATTGCTGGGGCTGGATGCGGCAGCAGGAAAACCTGCAACTCGGCATTCCGCGCGAGATCGCGCAGCGCTTTCCGCGCCGCCTGCAGGAACTATGCGGCTATAGCGTCTACAAAGGGCAGTTCGGCCACATCGACAATCACGACCCGATCGAACTGCTCGGCCGCGAGCGCGGCAAGCGCATGGTCTGGGAAGCGACCGACGTGAAGAAAGCGCGAGCGGCGGCGAGGTCGTAGATTCGTCATGCCGCGCTGTCGCGGACATCCACGTCTTTTCTCACTTGAGCGCAGACGTGGACGGCCGGAACAAGTCCGGCCATGAGCGACACACTTAGTCTGTATCAGTTCGCCTGAATCGCAAATAGGTCGCGCGGCGGCCCTCGCGCGTGGCTTTGCGGCCGTAGCGCGTCATCGTGTAGTTCGGCCACGGCAAGCGCCAGTCGTCGGCGCGCTCGGCGAGCCAGTCGAACTGCGGCGCGCGCAGCAAATGGACGAGGGTCCATTCGACATAGCTGTCGATATCGCAGACGAAGCGGAATTCGCCGCCGGGCACGATCGCGCGCGCCATCGCGGCGACGGTGGCGTCCTGCACGAAGCGGCGCTTCCAGTGCCGCCGCTTCGGCCACGGATCGGGATGGATCAGATCGATCCGCGCCAGCGATCGTTGCGGCACCCAGGCCAGCAGTTCGGCGGCGTCGCCGGCGACGAGGCGGATGTTGCCGATGTCGTGCGCCTCGATCTGCGCCAGGATCTTCGCCATGCCGTTGACGTAAGGCTCGCAGCCGATGAATCCGGTGGCCGGATGGGCGATGGCTTCGGCGACGAGATGCTCGCCGCCACCGAATCCGATTTCAAGCCGCACGCTGTCGATCGCAGGCTCGAACAGTGTGGTCAGGTCGGCCGGAGCCGGGCCTTCTAGATCGAGCGATAGCCGCGGCAGCAGCTGCGCGATCAGGTCGGCCTGATGCACGCGAAGTTTATGGCCTTTGCGCCGTCCGAAAAACGAGCCCTGTGGGCGTTCAGCTTCCGTCATATCGCCATCTTGGTCCGGTCCCGCGCAGCATTGTGTCGATCTGACTGGCGACGGTGCCGACTGCGTCGGCGCTCCGGAAAGCGGAACGGCGGCACCTGCATGCAGTCATCGCGTCGGCGCGGAACGAAAATGTGCTCTTACGGGGTCGAGGCGCGCACCGTCAATCGAACGGCGCGTCTTCGTCTCCAGAGAAGATATGACAGAAGCGGTTGGGCTGGTGGGAGATGGGGCGGCGGTCAGCGGTTATCGGGCTGCTCGCGCGCGGCGATCTGCTCGACCATATCGACGATGCTGCGGCGAAGCTTCGCATCGCTGATGCGCGTGAACGCGCGGGTCAAGGCCAGTCCTTCGGAGGTTGCGAGAAAATCCGACACATATGTGGGGGACGGCGCTTCGCTGAGGCCATTGGCGTTGATGTTGCTGCCGGGGCCGCCTTCAAACAGGAACGACACCGGAACCTGGAGAATTTCCGCGATCTGCTGAATCCGACTGGCGCCGACGCGGTTGGTCCCCTTCTCGTATTTCTGGATTTGCTGAAAGGTCAGGCCGAGGGCTTCGCCGAGTTTTTCCTGACTCATGCCGAGCATGATGCGTCGCATGCGCACACGGCTGCCGACATACTTGTCAACAGGATTGGGCGCTTTGGTCGACATCAAACTCTCCTGCCTGTGGAACGAAGTATGCCCGGTGCGACAGACCCGTCAAATTGAATTCCGAGTTAGGACCGCAATTGCGGTTAATTTCGGCAATCTCGGGGCGGATATAAATTCCCCCGTTATCCTGCGCCAGCTTCTTATACGGAAACCGCCGTTTAAGTAACCGAAAAGTTGATAGAATGAACTTGCGAGTCAATAGTTGATCGGCCAGTCGTTGATAGATCAACAGTTAAAGATGCGTCAGGCCCTTCATTTCAGCGCTTCGCGGCACGCCGCCGCACCGCGATGATGATCGCGAGAGCGACAAGAATAGCGGCAGGAACGTCGCCTGCACGACTATAAAAGGTAGGTGGCAGGGCCGCGGGCAGACGCGCATCGAGTACCCCTTCTTGGCCAAGAGCGAGCGAGGCGATAATCCGTCCCGCCGGATCGATGACCGCGGAGATGCCGGTATTGGCGGCGCGCACAAGGGGTAATCCTTGTTCGACAGCGCGCAGCCTCGCCTGCTGCAGGTGCTGATAGGGGCCGGTGGAGATGCCGAACCAGCCATCGTTGGTCAGGTTGACGATCCAGCCTGGCCGCTCGCTGCCGACGGCCGTATCGGAGGGGAAGATCACCTCATAGCAGATCAGCGGCAGCACCGGCGGCGCGCGCGGCACGTCGATGAGGCGGCGCCGCGTGCCGGGAATGAAGCCGCCGCGCACCTTGGTGAGTTGCTCGAAGCCGAGCTTCTCCATCAGCGGCTGGAACGGCAGATATTCGCCGAACGGCACCAGATGCAGCTTGTCGTAGACCGACAGGATGCCGCCGTCGTGGCCGATCAGATAGATCGAATTATAGGCGCGCCGGATCGGCGTGCCGGGCGGCTGATCGGGGGCGCGCACCGCGCCGGTGATGAGTGTGGTGCCGGGGGGCAGCAATTCGGCGATCTGCGCCATGGCGTCGCCTTCCCGCGTCAGAAAAAACGGAAAGGCGGACTCCGGCCAGATCAGAACGGTGGCATCGCGCACGCCCGAGGTCTGCGGGCCGGTGGCGCGGTCGGACAGCGAAAGATACTTCCGCATCACCGCCGCTTTGGCGGAGTAGTTGAAGCGATCGTCCTGCGCGACGTTGGGCTGCATGATCCGCAGCTTGACGTCGCTGAGCAGAACCGTCGGATGTCCCGACAGGCGGACCGCGCCGTACACGCCCATCATCAGCAGCACGGCCAGCGCGGCGACCGGCGCCGCGAGGCGACGCCAGCGCGATGGGCCGCTGTCGATCAGCACGCCGGGGCTGGCGAAGATGGCGACGCTGAGAAAGGTCATGCCCCAGAGCCCGATCAGCGACGCGCTCTGCGCCAGCGCCAGCGGCTCGCTCAGCGCATAGCCGAAAGCGTTCCACGGAAAGCCGGTCAGAACATGGCCGCGCAGCCATTCGCTGATGGTGAGCGCGCTCGCGAGCGCAAGGATGCGGGCGGGGCCGCCGCTCCACATCGCGCGCGCCAGCGCGAAACCCAGCGCGGTGAACAGCGCCAGATAGGCCGGCAGGCCGCTGACCGCGATCGGAAGCAGCCAGCCGAAATTGGCGGCATCGACGAGGAAGGCGTAGCCGATCCAATAGAGGCCCGGCACGAAGTAACCGAAGCCGAACCACCATCCGGTCAGCGCCGCCGCCGGCAGGCCGTTGTAGCGCCCCTCGCCGATGCCGTCGATCAGCCACACCACGACCGGAAAGGTGACGAACAGGACCGGCCAGGCGTCGAACGGCGCCATCGCCAGCGAGGACAGGGCGCCGGCGGCGAGCGCAATCCCCGCGCGCCGCCATCCCCACGACAGGACGACGGCCAGCGCGGCGGCGCGGAGCTTGCCGACGATCATGGCGTCTCGTTTCGACGCGGCGGAAACGACGGATCCTGATCCTTCGCCTGCCCGGCCTCCGAAGCCGCTTCGCGACGGCGCTGCTCGCGCGTGCGCGGCGCCGGGCGCTCCTTGCGCGGACCGATGCGCAGCCGCTTGACGCGGCGCGGGTCGGCATCCAGCACCTCGATCTCGAAATCGCCGGGGCCCGAGATGATCTCGCCGCGCACCGGCAGCCGTCCGACATGGGTCACGAGGAAGCCGCCGAGGGTTTCCACGTCCTCGCCGGCCTCGCCGGTGTCGAAGGCGTCGCCGATCATCTCGCGCACGTCATCGAGGCTGGCGCGGGCATCGGCGATGAAGGTGTTCTCGCCCTGCCGCACGATCGGCGGCGGTTCGGTGCTATCGTGCTCGTCGTCGATTTCGCCGACGATCTGCTCGACGATGTCCTCGATCGACACCAGGCCGTCGGTGCCGCCGTATTCGTCGACGACCAGCGCGAGATGGAGGCGCGAGGCCTGCATCTGCGCCAGCAGATCGATAGCGCGCATCGAGGGCGGCACATACAGCAGATTGCGGACGATTCCGGTTTCCGATAGCGGCACCGACAGATCGACCGCGCGCAGGTCGAGCCCGGCGGTCAGCGGCTTCTTGCGCCGCGGCTTGAGGGGTTCGGCCACCTTGGCCTTCGATGTCATGAAAGCCAGCAGGTCGCGGATGTGCACCATGCCAACCGGATCGTCGAGGGTTTCGTTGTAGACGACGAAGCGCGAATGTGCGGCGCTCTCGAACAGCACCATCAGTTCGCCGATCTGAATATCCTGCTTCACCGCGACGATGTCGGCGCGGTGAATCATCACGTCGTCGATGCGCTGATCCTGCAGGTTGAGCAGGTTACGCAGCATGGTGCGTTCGACCGCGGAGAAGCCGCCCTCATCGGGCGCGCCGGCATCGAGCGCCACCTGAAGATTGTCGCGCACCGAGCCGGCCTTCCAGCCGAACAGGGTGCGGATGGCACGCATCAGCCAGTTTTCGGCCGCAGGCCGCAGCACATCGCCTTCGCGCACCGGGACCGGCAAATTCTGCGCGGGCGTCGTTTCGCCAGGCTGGTCGGAGTCCGGCATGTCAGTTCACACGTCCCTGATCCGCATAGGGATCGGGAATTCCGAGGCGGGCCAGAATCTCCCGCTCGAGATTCTCCATCTCCTCGGCCTCGGCCTCGGTCTCGTGATCGTAGCCGATCAGATGCAGGAAGCCGTGCACCGCGAGATGGCTGAGGTGGTGATCGAACGGCTTGTGCTCGTCGTCGGCTTCGCGGCGGGTGGTCTCGAAGGCGATGGCGATATCGCCGAGCATCGGCGGCGGATCGTCGGGGCGCCGGACGCCTTCGGCGCGCAGCGCCGGAAACGACAGCACGTTGGTGGGCTTGTCGATCTTGCGCCAGTTGCGGTTCAGCGTCCGGATGCCGGCGTCGTCGGTCAGCATCACAGCGAGCTCGGCGTCGGCGATGTCGGCCGTCACCGACGCGGCGGCGGTGTCGATGGCGCGGCGGATCACGGCCTCGGCGTCAGGTTCGGCGCTCCAGCAATCGGCGACGGTCATCACGTCGGTATCGAGAATCGAATCGGTCATCAGGAACGGCTGGTTGCCGGGCGATGCGGCAATCCCTCATAAGCGGCGACGATGCGCGCCACCAGTTCGTGGCGAATGACGTCCTCCGCCTTGAAATGCACTTGCGCGATGCCGTCGACGCCGTCGAGCAGCCGCACGGCCTCGATGAGGCCGGAGGTCTGGCCGTTGGGCAAGTCGATCTGGCTCGGATCGCCGGTGACGATCATGCGGCTGTTCTCGCCGAGTCGCGTCAGGAACATCTTCATCTGCATCGACGTGGTGTTCTGCGCCTCGTCGAGGATGATGGCGGCATTGGTGAGCGTGCGTCCGCGCATGAAGGCGAGCGGCGCGATCTCGATCTCGCCGGTCTGCAGCGCGCGCTCGACGATGCGCGAATCCATCAGGTCGTAAAGCGCGTCGTAGATCGGGCGCAGATAGGGATCGACCTTCTCGCGCAGGTCGCCGGGCAGGAAGCCGAGCCGCTCGCCGGCTTCGACCGCGGGGCGAGTGAGAATGATGCGATCGACTTCCTTGCGCTCGAACAGCTGCGCGGCCTGCGCAACGGCGAGCCAGGTCTTGCCGGTGCCCGCCGGGCCGATGCCGAACACCAGTTCGTGGTGCTTGAGCGCGCGGATGTAGGCATCCTGCGCGGCGGTGCGGGCGCGCACCGGACGCTTGCGCAGGTTGATGGCCTCGAAGGTCGAGGCGGGGGTCTTGGCGTCGAATTCGAACAGCGAGCCCTGGGCAATCACCGAACGGATGGCGCCTTCGACATCGCCCTGTGCGATGTCGTGGCCTTGCACGGCCTGTGCATAAAGCGCGTCCAGCACCCGATGCGCCGCGGCGCAGGCATCGCGGGTCCCGGCGATGGAAATGTGATTGCCGCGCGAGTCCACCACGACATTGAGGCGGCGTTCGATCAGCGCGAGGTTTTGTCCATAGGGGCCGACCAGCGCGGAGGCCGCGCGATTGTCGTCATACGCGACTTCGATGCGGGTGTCCGGCGAGATGGGCATGTCGCGATCAAACTTGCGGCGGGGAGCGAGCGTAGGCGAATCCGATGCGCTTTTAGGCAAGGGTTTCAGGCTCCGGTGATGACGGGGACGACGCGGCGCGCGAGGGCTGCGGTTGCGGCGTGGCAAGCGTACCGAGCAGGCTGTAGCGCTCGAGGCTATCGATGGTGACGGGAAGCACCTGTCCGATGATGTCGTCCGAAGCCATGACATGCGCCGGCTGAAGATACGCGGTGCGGCCGACGATCTGGCCCTGGTTGCGCGCGGCGCGTTCGAACAGCACGTCAACGGTGCTGCCGACCGCCGCCCGATTGAAGGCGTGCTGCTGGCTGTCGATCAATTCCTGAAGCCGTGCCAATCGCTCGTCCATCGTGGCCGGTGCAACCATCTCCTGCATGTCGGCGGCCGGCGTGCCGGGCCGCGGCGAATACTTGAATGAATAGGCGCCAGCGTAACCGATTTGCGCCACCAGCGCGAGGGTGGCGGCGAAATCTTCCTCCTGTTCCCCGGGAAAGCCGACGATGAAATCCGATGAGAAAGCAATGTCCTGGCGGACATTTCGGAATCGCTCGATCACGCGACGGTAATCGTCGGCGGTATGTTTGCGATTCATCGCCGCGAGAATCCGGTCCGAGCCCGACTGCACCGGAAGATGCACGAACGGCATCAGCGCCGGCAGGTCGCGATGCGCCGCGATCAGCGTATCGTCGACATCACGCGGATGGCTGGTGGAATAGCGCAGGCGTGCGATGCCGGGAATCTCCGCGAGGCGGTACAGCAACCGCCCGAGCGACCACGGACGTCCGTCCGGGCCGTCGCCGTGATAGGCGTTGACATTCTGGCCGATCAAGGTGACCTCGCGCACGCCGTTGTCCGCCAGTCGTTCGACATCCTCGATGATGCGCTTGACCGGCCGCGAGATTTCCGCGCCGCGCGTGTAAGGCACCACGCAGAAGGTGCAGAACTTATCGCAGCCCTCCTGCACGGTGACGAACGCAGAGACGCCGCGCGCGCGGATCGTGTCCGGCTTCGGCTGCGGCAGCAGCGTGAACTTGTCCGCGACCGGAAATTCGGTGTCGATGGCACGGCCCTCGTCCCGCGCACGTCCGAGGAGCTGCGGCAGGTTGTGATAGCTCTGCGGGCCGACCACGACATCCACCACCGGGGCGCGGCGGATGATCTCCTCGCCCTCCGCCTGCGCCACGCAGCCGGCGACGACAATGTTCATCTGGCGACCCTGGCTCGCGGCCTCGTCCCTGGCGACGCGCAGCCGGCCGAGCTCGGAATAGACCTTTTCGGAGGCTTTCTCGCGAATGTGGCAGGTGTTGAGGATCACCAGATCGGCGTCGCCGACGCTCGCGGTCTCGATGAATCCTTCCGGGGCGAGCGTGTCCACCATGCGTTGCGCATCGTAGACATTCATCTGACAGCCATATGACTTGATGTGCAGCTTGCGCGGCGGAGTCATGGAACCTTGCGTGATCGGGATAAAGGCGCGCTTGGCGCGCGCTGCTCAATTATAGGCTCGGGCGCGGAAAATCCAGCATAGGCGGGAAAAAAGCCCAGCCCCGCCAATCGCTTCTATCGCGCCGCCAGCGCGGCCAAGGCGAATTGCCGGATCATTTCAGGCAGTTGGCGCATGTCCTCGAAGGTGGCGTGGGCGCCGGCCGCGCTCAGCGTGTCGGCATGGCCGGCCCGGCAATGGCTGCCGCCAGCAAAGCCGAACGCCGTCATTCCCGCCGCCCGCGCCGCGGTGATGCCCGGCACGCTGTCTTCGATCACGGCGCAGCGGCCGGGCGCCGCACCCATCTGCGCGGCGGCGAACAGGAACAGGTCCGGCGCCGGCTTGCCGTGCGCGACTTGCGTGGCGGAAAAGATGTGCGGTGCGAGATGCGGCAGCAGGCCGGTGCGGGTCAGGCTGGTGCGGATCTTGTCCGGCGTGCCGCTGGAGGCGACGCAAACGGGCGTGGCGATGGCGGCGAGCGCCTCGGCGACGTGCGGCACCGCTTGCAGCGACACCGCGAATTCGTCGAACAGCGCCGCCTTGAGTTGCGTGTCGAAATCATCCGGCAGCGCACGGCCCAGTTCGGCTTCGACCTCGCGGCTGGCGGCGAGCGCCGAACGGCCGAGAAAACGCGCGAACACCTGCTCGGCGGTGATCGGGTAGCCGTGCCGCGTCAGCACCTCGGCATGGACGCGGCAGGAGATCACCTCGCTGTCCACCAGCACGCCGTCGCAATCGAAGATGATCAGGTCGAAGGGCACGGACTAGATGTTCTCTTGGTTCGGAATACGCACAAGCCGTCTTCGCCAAAATGGCGTTGGGCTTTCAATTTGTCATGACCGGGCTTGTCCCGGCCATCACGTCCTTCACGATACGAAGCGGTCAAGACGTGGATGGCCGAAATAAATCCGGCCATGACGACTTGAGCGCTTCGCTGCATGGATATTCCCAAAGCTAAAGACCCGCAGGCGGTCCTTCAGCTCTTCTTCTCGTCGATCGGCACGCAATAGAGTTCGAGCCGGTGATCGACCAGCGTATAGCCGAGCTTGCGGGCGATCTCCCGCTGCAGCACTTCAATTTCCTCGGAGGTAAACTCGACCACGGTGCCGTCGCGCAGATTGATGAGAT
>DATMSE010000061.1:0-2749 GCA_035565575.1 Xanthobacteraceae bacterium | reverse complement strand
GTGCGCGCCTTGAATTCGGCAAAAGTCAGCTTGATGTCGTCTTCACCGTAGTGAATGAAGACCTTGTCCGGCACGGTGCGGGCGCATTCATCGAGCTTGTCGAGCACGACATCACCCTCCGCGACCAGTGCGGCGAATGTCTGTTCCGGTGTCAGCGTCTCTTGCATGGTTCGGTCATCCACTAGCGGCGCTTCATGGTCGGATCGAGTGCGACGCGCATCGATTCGCCCAGCGCGTTGAATGCCAGCGCGGTAAAAAGAATCGCGAGGCCCGGCGGATACATCTGCTCCGGCGCGATTTCCATGTTCTGATAGGCGCGCGCCAGCATCGCGCCCCAGCTTGCATTCGGCGGCTGAATGCCGAGTCCGAGAAAGCTGAGACTGGCTTCCGCGAGCAACGCGCCGGCAAGCAGCAGCGTCACTTGCACGATCACTGGCTGAATGGTGTTCGGCAGCACATGACGCCACAGGATGCGGCTGGTCGAGGCGCCGAAGCAGCGGGCACTGTCGACATACAGCTCATGTCGCACCACCAGCGTGCGCGCACGCACCAGCCGCGCGAGTTGGGGCGCGAACACGATACCGACCGAGATCATGCCGTTGGTCAGGCCGATGCCGAGCGCGCCGGTCACCGCAATCGCCAGCACGATCGCAGGGAACGACAGGAAGCTGTCGATGATGCGGCTGATGATTTCGTCGACCCAGCCGCCGAGATAGCCCGCCAGCAGACCGACCGGAACGCCGATCAGAATCGCGACGAACACCGCGAGGAAGCTCGCATAGAGCGACGCCGTGCCGCCGTAGATCAACCGGCTGAGCGTGTCGCGGCCAAGATCGTCCGCGCCAAGCCAGTGCGCAGCCGACATCGGCGCCAGCGTGGCATCGAAATCCTGCGCGAGCGGAGAATACGGCGAGATCCACGGCGCCAGTGCGGACATCACGACAAGGGCGCAGAGAAATACCAGGCTGATCGCGCCGCGCAGATCCGACCTGAACCACCTGCCGAATTTGCTCATGCGGCTCGGCCGCGCCTCAAACGTCAATGCGGTGTCCGTCATGTCAACTGATCCTCGGATCCAGGATGCTGTAAAGCACGTCGGTCAATAGGTTGAGCGCCACCACGATCAGCACCATGGTGAAGACCACGCCCTGCACCACCGGGAAATCGCGATGAATGGCGCCGTTGACGATCAGATTGCCCATGCCGGGAATCGCGAACACCGCCTCGACCACAACGGTCGCGGCCAGCATCCGGTTGAACAACAGGCTGATGACGGTCAGCAGATTGACGCTGACGTTCTTCAAGCCGTGGCGCCACAGGATCGACGATGGTCGCAGTCCCTTGGCATGAAGCGTTCGCACCTGTTGCGACGACAGAATTTCCACCAGCGACGAACGGAGTTGACGCGCGACCTCCGCGACGCCACCGGCCGCCAGCGCGCAGGCCGGCAGGATCGCGTGGCGGATCGCATCCCAGAAATCCTCGCTGATCGGGGTGGCGCCGGTGGCAGGCAGCCAGTTGAGATCGAGCGAAAAGAACGCGACCATCAACATGCCGAGCCAGAAGTTCGGAATCGCCACGCCCAGCGAAGCAATCGTCATCACAAAGCCGTCGGTCCACGACCCAGGCCGGCTCGCCGCGGCGATGCCGAGCGGAATGCCGATCGCGAGCGCCAGCAGCATCGCGAGCACCACGATCAGCATGGTGTGCGGCAGGCAACGCTCGATCGACGACAGCACGGATTCGCTCGAGACTAGCGAACTCGACAGATCGCCATGGACGGCCTTCCACAGCCACGAGCCGTATTGCACCAGGAACGGCCGATCGAGCCCGTAGATGTGGCGGATTTCGGCGATCCGGGCGTCGGAGGCGTTGTCGCCGGCAAGCGTGACCGCCACGTCGCCCGGCACCAGCTTCAACAATCCGAATACGATGAACGTCGACAGCACGATCACCGGGACCGCCTGCAACAGGCGACGAACAATGATGCTGCCTTTGCGGGATTGAGACATGATGTCGATAATCCGAGGAGAAGGAAGGCGTCGCGTTCACCGAGAGAGCGGTAACGCGACGCCGGAAGGTCAGCCGAGATGCATATTCTCGAACTTCGGCTTGCCGAGCAGGTTCGGCTTGTAGCCCAGCGCCTTCTTGCTCAGCGCGTCGAGTTCGTACTGGAACGCGATCGGCGCCGAGAGGCCGTTCTCCATGACGAAGCGCTGGATTTTGGCGAACACCTTGGCGCGTTCGGTCAGATCCTCGCTTTCGCGGCTCTGCTGGATCAGCTTCACCAGTTCGGGATCGGCTTCGCGGCCGGCGTTGTAGTAGGCGCCTTTATCGAAGCCGAGCGCGTAGGTCATGCTCGGATCGGGCCGCCCGGTCCATGCCGACAGCAAAACGTCGAACTTCTTCTCAGTGGCGAAGAACTGCGCGCTGATTTCAGCGATGGTGCCACGCGTGAACTTGAGGCGGATACCGGCCGCCGCAAGCTGCGCCTGCAGCACTTCACTGCGGCGAACCGAATCCTGATCGGTATAGCTACCGATGGTCAGTTCGAGGCCGTCCTTGAAGCCGGCTTCCGCGAGCAGCTTCTTCGCCTTGGCCGGATCGTGCGGATAGAGCGTCGAGACCGACTTGTAGTAAGCCCAGTGCGAACTGGGCAGCGTCATGGTCGCCGGCTCGCCGAGGCCGCCCACGGTAGCCTTGACGAAGGCCTCGCGGTCGATCGCGAAGTTGATCGCCTGCCGCACCT
>DATMSE010000060.1:0-1631 GCA_035565575.1 Xanthobacteraceae bacterium | reverse complement strand
AAGATCAACAGCGGCGTCAGCAGAAAGCCGCCGCCGATCCCGAACATCCCCGACACGAAGCCGACCGCCGCCCCCATCGCCAGAACGAGGAACACGTTGATCGGCAGATCCGCTATCGGAAGATACAACTGCACAAACGGTCGTCTCGACTTTCACATCGCTCAAACAAGCGTGTGTCGTAAAATCCCAGCTGATGTCCCGACCGGCCTACGCAGCTTCGGGACTCCAGGACGAACAAAGGAGCCACGCGTACGCTTCAGGATCGCATCGCACCGGCACATCGAATCAACCAGCACCGATGCGCCGGCCTTAGCTCCATGATAGTGCGCGCATCGCGGCCTAGCTGACCGCCGATGTATACAGCGACGGATCGAAATACTTCGCGGCGGGCGTGAAGTCCTTCACATTGGCGTTGGTCATGAAGAAGTCGGTGACCTGCTGCAACCATTTGGTGACGGTGCCGTCGGCATAGAGCTTCTTCCACTCCTGCGACGTGAACATCTTCTGCGCCTTGAACGACTCCTCGATGTCCGACATCGGCGTCTGGCTGTAGTGGTTCTTTTGCAGCGCCTTCAACGCCTCCTCGCCGTTGGCGATGAAGTAATCGTTGGCCTCGGCCCAGCCCTTGATCAGCTTCGACAGCGTCTCCTTGTTGCCGTCGAAATAATCGTTGCGCGCGGCCCATCCGCCGACGATCGCGGCCTGCGGATAATAGGCCGACGCGTCCGCCAGCTTCACCGCGCCCGGCACCTTGTCGCGCACCGAAACGTTGAACGGCACCCACAGCGCCACCGCCGGCACCGCGCCGGAGATGAACGAGGTCACCGCCGCCGGCATCGCCTGGTTCAGCAGTTCGACTTCGGATGGCTTCACATTGTTGGCGCGCAGCGCGGTGTCGAGGAACACATGCGCGGTGGTGCCGGTGGTGGTCGCGATCCGCTTGCCCTTGAGATCGGCGAACGTCTTGATGCCCTGATCGCCACGCACCCACAGTTGCGCGGTGGCCACTTCGACGTCGTTGATGAGAAACACCTTGCCCTGCCCGCGCGCCGGGAAGTTCGACAGCACCGCGCCGGTCGCCAGCACGTCGAGGCTGCCGCCAACCAGCGCCTGGAAAATTTCCAACCCGGTGTTGAACTGGCGCAGCTCGAGATCGAGCCCCTGCTTGGCGAACGAGCCGCGATCCATGCCGGTCCAGATCTGCCCGTCGACCGCCACCGTATGCAGGTAGCCGGCGCGCACCTTGGTCTTGGCCTGCGCGATCGCAGGCGCGGCGAGTGTGGCGCCGAGCGCCACGCCTGCCGTCGTCGTCAGAAATTCACGCCTGTTCATGCCTTCCTCCCTCTCCTTGTGATGTTATTCCGAAAAGGACGTCTGCGCCTGCTGCGCGCGATATTCGTTCATCACCAGCTCGCGGATGTAGCTGCGCAACTGGCCGAACTCCGGCCGCTCGTGGATCGATTCATCGCGCGGATAGGGAAACGGCACCTCGATGATTTCCTTGATCCGTGCCGGCCGCGCGGTGACCACCACGATGCGCGAGGCGAGATAGATTGCCTCCTCCACCGAATGGGTGATCAGCATCACCGTCTTGCCTTCGGCGGCCAGCACCTGCAGCAGCAGGTTCTGCA
>DATMSE010000059.1:0-22465 GCA_035565575.1 Xanthobacteraceae bacterium | reverse complement strand
TCCGGCGGAGATACCGGACCTGAATGGACGCGAGCTGGTGTTTGCCTGCCGGTCGGGCAATCGCTCCGCGAAAATATCGCTGGCGCTGCAGGCAGCCGGTTTCCCTTACGACAAGCATCTTGCCGGCGGAATCATCGCCTGGAAAGCCGCTGGCCTGCCGATCCGGATCGGCGGCTGACATCGTCATGAACGAGGTTTTCGCCGGGCTGCCGGTCACCGTGTTCGAGGCTATGTCACAACTGGCGCGTGCCAACAACGCCATCAATTTGGGTCAGGGATTTCCGGACGCGCCGGGGCCCGACGATATCCGCCGCGCTGCGGCGGAGGCCGTCGTGGACGGTTACAATCAGTATCCATCGATGATGGGTATCCCGGAACTGCGCCAGGCCATCGCCAGCCACTATGCGCATTGGCACGGTCTCAGCCTCGATCCGATGACCGAAGTGATGGTGACATCCGGAGGCACCGAGGCGCTGACCAGCTCGTTGCTCGCGGTGATCGAGCCCGGCGACGAGGTCGTGCTGTTTCAGCCGATGTACGATTCCTACCTGCCGATCATCCGGCAGGCAGGGGGCATTCCGCGTCTGGTCCGACTGCAGCCGCCGGGCTGGCGGCTGAACGAGGAGATGCTGCGCGAGGTCTTCAACCACAAGACCAAGGCCGTGGTGTTCAACAATCCGCTGAACCCGGCGGCGGTGGTCTATCCGCGCGAAGATCTCGAACTGCTGGCCCGCTTCTGCCAGGAGTTCGATACCATCGCCATTTGCGATGAGGTCTGGGAACATGTTGTGTTCGACGGCCGCCGGCACATCCCGCTGATCACGATTCCCGGCATGCGCGACCGCACCATCAAAGTTGGTTCGGCGGGCAAGATTTTCGGATTGACCGGTTGGAAGATCGGGTTCGTCTGCGCGGCGCCGCCTCTGCTGCGGGTGGCCGCGAAAGTACACCAATTCCTCACGTTCACGACGGCGCCAAACCTTCAGGTTGCGGTGGCCTACGGTCTCGGCAAGCCGGATGCGTTCTTCCATCAGATGCGTGACGATCTGGCGCGCAGTCGCGACCGCCTCACCGCCGGCCTGACGAGTCTCGGGTTTCCGGTGCTGCCGTCGCAAGGAACCTACTTTCTCACGGTCGATCTGTCGGTGCTCGGTCTCAACGAGACCGATGAGGCGTTCTGTCGCCGTATTGTGACCGAGCACAAAGTTGCGGCGATTCCAGTCTCGGCCTTCTATGAGGCTGAACCGGTGACGTCGGTGGTGCGTTTCTGTTTCTCGAAGAACGATGCGACGCTGGATGCAGCGCTGGAGCGATTGTCGGACGCGATACGTCGATAAGGAGGTGCGATTGGCGGCACGAAACTTGATGCGGTGGTTGGCCGGTTTGACGATCCTCGTGACGGCAGTCACGGCTGCGCAGGCACAGCAGCGAACGGTCCACTTCTACAATTGGTCGAACTACGTTGCCCCGGGTGTGCTCGACGATTTCACCAAGGAAACCGGAATCAAAGTCGTCTACGATACGTTTGACGCCAACGAGACGCTGGAAACGCGGCTGCTGGCCGGCAAATCCGGCTACGATCTCGTGGTGCCGAGCGCCTATTTCCTGCAGCGTCAGATCGGCGCCAATGTCTTCCAGAAGCTCGACAAGTCGAAACTGCCCAATCTGGTCAATCTTTGGCCGGAGGTGACGAAACGGCTTGCTATCTACGATGCCGAGAATGCCTACGCCGTGAACTACATGTGGGGCACGACCGGCATCGGCTATAACGTCAAGGCCGTTGAGAAGGTGCTCGGTCCCGGCGCGCAGATTACGTCGTGGGCAACGGTGTTCGAACCCGAGCAACTGGCAAAGTTCAAGGATTGCGGCGTCCACATGCTGGATTCGGCGGATGATATCTTGCCGGCCGCGTTGAATTATCTCGGACTCGATCCGAATTCGACCAAGCAGGCCGACCTCGATGCCGCGGCAGCGTTGGTCAGCAAAGTGCGCCCCTCGGTCCGCAAGTTTCACTCTTCCGAATATCTGACGGCGCTGGCGACGGGCGAGATTTGTCTGGTGGTCGGCTGGTCCGGAGACATCATGCAATCCCGCAAGCGCGCGGCGGAAGCAAGCAATGGCATTGAGATCGGCTATGTCATTCCGAAGGAAGGCGCGCAGATGTTCTTCGACAATCTGGCGATCCCCGCCGATACCAGGAACGTCGAAGAGGCGCATGCGCTGATCAATTATCTGCTGCGGCCGGACGTGGCGGCCAAGAACTCCAGCTACTTGTCCTATGCGAACGGCAATCTCGCCAGCCAGAAACTGATCGACCCGAAAGTCTTGAACGACAAGGCGATCTATCCGGACGAGGCGACGATGAAGCGTCTCTATGTGATCACCGCGCGCAATCAGGCGACCCAGCGCATCATCAACCGGTTATGGACGCGGGTGAAGACGGGACGGTGAGGGCTGCAACTCGTTTTTGTGCGGCACCAGGCACCGACAGCCTAGATGTCGGTCCAACGCGGCCTATCGCCAGCGGCGATGCAGCCAGAGCCACTGATCCGGATACTCGCGAATCCATCCCTCGATCACGGAGGTGATCGCCTGCATCGTCCCCTGAATGTCGATATCGCCGTTGGCGTCACGCACTGGCGGGATTTCCTCGGTGAGTTCAGCGCGGAAACGATGACCCGGCAGGCGGATGATGCGGACGCCGTGAATCGGGCAATCGATCTGGCGTCGCAGCCGCGCCAATAACGGATTGGCCTTGGTCTTGCGGCCGAAGAATGTGACGTCGACACCGTTGGTGAAATATTGATCCACCAGCATTGCGGCGTGCTGGCCGTTCTCGAGCGCCTGCGCCAGTTTGAAGGGCGCATCGCGACCCGCCGGAATCAGCGTTCCCATATTGACCGAGCGCAGCCGCTCGATGGCACGGTCAGCGGATGCGATGTTCGGACGTCGAAACAGCACTGCGGCATCGAGGCCGTGCGCGACGGCGGCGAGCGCCGGAAGCTCCCAGTTGCCGATGTGACTGGCGAAGATCAGGGCCGGTTTGTTGTCGAGCCGAAGCTGCGCGAACAGCTCGTGGGTGCGCTGCTGGATTTCGATACGGCTGTTTTCAGGGTGGGCCGGATCGTGCTCCCAGATATGATCGATGTGAGCGAACTCGGCGGCAATCCGACCAAGATTATCCCAGACGCCGGTGAGAATGGTTTCGATCTCCTGCGGCGACTTTTCCGGAAATGCCGCGGTGAGATTGGCGCGTGCGATTTTGTGTTCGCGGAACAGCGGTCCGATCGCGCGCGTCACGCGGCCGAACAGGTTGGCGGTCTTGATCGGATCGAAGTAGCGCGTGGTGCGAAGAAGGGCGATGGTCAGGCCGCCGACGACGGCTTCACCGACCGGTTTTAGCGCGTCGCGCATGCGGGCCTTGGTGCGGAGCAGGGCGCGTTGCATCAGGTCCGCACGATGATCGCGGCGATCGCGGCGCAAGCGGCAGCGACGAGCCGGAAGCGAAACGACGAGCCGGTAGGGGACATGACGCGGCGCTCCGGCGCGAAACTTCAGGCCGGCTCGCCGGTGATGATCAGCGAGGCGTTCTGTCCGCCGAAGCCGAACGAATTCGACATCACCGTGGTGACGCGCGCATCGCGCGCCTTGTTCGGCACGACGTCGAACGGAATCGAGGGATCGGGAACGTCGTAATTGATGGTCGGCGGAATCCGCTGATGCTCGAGGGTGAGCAAGGAGAACACCGCTTCCACCGCGCCGGCGGCCGAGAGGGTGTGGCCCACCATTGACTTGTTCGACGATACCGGCACCTGGCTGGCACGCTCGCCGAAGACGGTGGAAATGCCGAGATACTCCATCTTGTCGTTTTCCGGCGTGCCGGTGCCGTGCGCATTGATGTAGTCGATCTGGTCGGACTCCAGCCCGGCATCGGCCAGCGCGTTACGCACGCAGCCGATGATGGGCTTGCCGTCGGGACTGGAGCGTGTGCGATGGAACGAGTCCGCAAGTTCGCCGCAGCCCGCCAGCACGCCGAGAATACGGGCACCACGGGCGGTCGCGGCTTCCAGGCTCTCCAGCACCAGCGCGCCGGCGCCTTCCGCCATGACAAAACCATCGCGGTTCTTGGAAAACGGCTTGGCGGCAGCTTGCGGCGGATCGTTCTGGGTCGACAATGCCGAGAGTAACGAGAAGCGGATCAGCGCTTCAGGATTGACCGATCCGTCGGTGGCGACGCACAGCGCGGCGTCGGCTTCGCCGCGCCGGATCGCCTCGACGCCCAACTGGATCGCCGTCGCGCCCGACGCGCAGGCCGTCGACAGGGAGATCGGGGAGCCCTTGGTGCCGAAGGTTTCGGCCAGATGATCGGCTACCGAGCCGAACAGGAAACGGCGATGGAAGTTGGTGAACCTGCCGCCCCCGGAAACGCGCAGCATCTGATCGTAGTCGATCGGCGTGCTGTTGCCGATGGCGCGACCGAGCGCCTGGCGTTGTGGCCATTCCACCTCGACCGGAGCAACTGCCAGGAACAAGGGTCCCGGAAAATCGCCCTTGCTGCCGATGCCGGCTTGCGCCACGGCTTCCTCGGTAACGAGATCGGCGAGACGCTCCGATAGGTCGGTGGAGGAGAAAGGCTCGACCGGGACGAAATCAATCGAGCCGGCCATCGTCGTCTTCAGCCCATCCGTGGGAAAACGGGTGATGGTGCGGATGCCGGATTCGCCCGCGGTGAGCTTTGCCCAGTTGTCGGTCTTGCCGGCGCCCAGCGAGGTCACGACGCCCATCCCGGTGACGACAACGATCGGCCTGCCGAATTTATCGCGCGGTGCTGACATGTGTTCTCCGTCGGTCGCTTGCGCGGCTCGCCTGATCTCTGCGGCGGATCGCTTTCCGCCTTGATGGTTGCGACGTGAATAGCCCACGTCGATGGGTGGTGTCGAAGCGGCGGACGCGCGCTCGCGGTTTAGCGTACGGCTTCCACCAGCGCCATGCCTTCGCCGCGCCAATGGCCGGTCCCGATCACCACAATCTGGGACGGCGGCTTGGTCATTTCAATCTCGACGCCGGCGGAATCGTTCGGCGGGAATAGCTTTCCGTTGGAAATCGATAAGGCCGCGAGAGCGAGGCCCAGCGGAAACTGCGCTTCCATGGTGTGGCCAAATCCGGTGCCGGTTGCGCGCGCGGGAATGCCCGCATGCGCGGTCAGAAACGCCCGTTCTTCCGACGTCGCTGGCTCGGCGCCGGTCGCGCCGGTGATGATCGCGGTCTGCTCGCCAAGCGGGCCGAGTTCGGACCACAGCTTGCCGAGGCTGGCAGTCACGTCGCCCGCAGCCTTGCGGCGGCTGTGATCGGCGACGACCTGCGTCAGCCGGGCATAGGGTCTGGCGCCGCGGGCTTCGGCATGCTTGCGGGACTCGATGACGAGAAACGCGCCGCCGGAGCCGAGCGCGAAGCCACCTTCCTTGCCGCGCGCCCAGACCGGCGCGAACTTGTCCTTGAGATTGAATTCGCCGAACTCGTAGAGCACCAGCAGGTCCTTGCGTTCGCCGTTGTGGGCGGCGCCGACCAGTGCGATGTCGCTCTGTCCTGCAGCGATGCGTGCCAATGCGATCCGCGCCGCATCGACGCCAGCGGCCTCTTCGCCCATGAAGGTGCGCGATGAGCCGGTGACGCCATGGACGATGGCGATGTTGCCGGCGAGCAGGTTGGACAACTGCGCCAAAAACAGCGTCGGCCGCAGGTCGCTCATCAGCCGTTCGTTGAGAAAACCCGGCGCCGAGTTGCCCTGGGCTTCTGCATTCAGGATCGCCGAATCGACCGCAAGATCGCGTTCGCCGCCGCCGGCCGCGACGATCATGTCCATTCGCGCCAAAATGTCCTTGTTGCCTTTGACGCCGGCCGAATCCAGCGCCAGCCCGGCGGCATAGGTTCCGATCCGCTGCCAGGCTTCCATCTGGCGCTGATCGCCCTTCTTGGGGATCTGTGCGTCGAAGCTGACCGGCGCGAGTGGGTGGACGAGATAGGGCGCGAACCCCTTGTCGTCGACATTGATCTTCCGCTGCGTCAGGGCATCCCAGTTCGCCTCGAGGCCTTCTCCCAGCGATGTGGCAAGGCCGATACCGGTGATCCAGGCTTCATGAGCCGCCGTGTTGGATGCGTTTGAGTCACTCATGCGGCATGGCCTGCTGCGGATAACCGATCCGTTTGGCCATCGTTTCCATGTGGCCGCGCAATTCGGGATTGGGGAAGGGCACATGCCCGAACGTGATGGTGGCGTTGCAGCGCTGCTTGCCGTCAACGCTGACCTTCGCCTGCGTGATAGCAAAGCCCGAGCCTTCGTGCAGCACGTTGGCTTCGATTCTCAACAGTTCGCCCGGCGTAACGAAGACGCGCATCTTCGCTTCCTTGACGGCGCCCAAAAACGGCATCCGCTCGAATTTCATCAGGGCGATCAGCAGCCAGCCCGAGGTCTGGGCCATCGCCTCGATCAGGAGCACGCCCGGCATCAGGGGATAGCCGGGGAAGTGCCCCTCGAAAATCGTGCTTTGCTGCGGCACCTGGGCCTCGACCACGATGGTCTTGGCATCGGTGTCGAGTTCGAGGATGCGATCGATCAGATGAAAGTAAGCCAGATCCATGGGCGAAGATTTATGCGCCCTTGGCGGCGACGAGTTCGTCGATTCGCGCGCTCAGATTCTTCAGCACGAAATACTGCTCGGTGGTCGCCTTGCCGTCATTGACCTCCTGCGTCCACTTTTCCAGCGGCAACTTGATGCCGAAGGCTTTGTCGATTGCGAACGCGATGTCGAGGAAGTCGAGGCTGTCGATGCCCAGATCATCGATGGCGTGGCTTTCAGGCGTGATGGTATCGCGCGGGATGTCGCAGGTTTCCGCAATGATGGTGGCAACCTGATCGAATGTGGAAGACATCATTAAGCCTTTGATAGATTGAAGGTAAATGCGGAAAAGGCGGAGCGGAGGCGGCCCGCCCCGACATGCTCCGCCGCCTTGCAGAGTTGATTGCCCGTATATCGGACCCATGCCGGGAGTTCAATGGCGGCCAAACGTGCCGGGTTCCCGCTGGTGGCATGGGCAAAAGGCGACTTTGTGGTCACGCCGGGCTACCGCTGGACGGGACCACCGGCGCGCAGATGCGCCGTCCGCTGAGCACGCAATCCTGGGTCTGGCGCAAGTCGGCAATGCTGATGGCGAGCCATATGCCGGCTGCCGTCAGCGCTGCCGTGAACACGAAGGCCGCGAGATTGATCAGCATGCGATGACGGAATTCGTCCTGATCCGTCAATCCGGCGTCACGGGCTACCCTGACATGCCGTCTGGCCATCTCGAGGTTCTGTGGCAGGGCCGGGCCTGGCGGAGGGGGAGCCGTCGAGCGCGTCCGCGGCGTGAACTTGATGATCCGGTTACCGCGATCGGATTGGTCTGGCGCCTGAACTCTCATCCCGTCCCACCCTGTCATCCGAGGGATCTTGACGTAAGCCTAGCATGATTGGAGGCTCGCGACCCAGACCACCACTGCGTGCCAGCAATGCGGCGATCCTACGACCAGTTCGTCGCAATTGTGCCGTTCGGCCCGGTCGAGCTTGCGTGGTTCTACACCCGATGATTCCAACCACCGCGGGTGACGGAGTCCAGGACATGACCAATACCCGAGAACCCGTCCTGCATCCGATTCCCATCCTGTCGTTGCGGCCGACCCAGATGACGGTGGGAATGCGCGAGGTGAAGGAAAAGCGCCGACGATGGCGCGAGCACGGATCGAAGAAGAAGCAGGCCGAGCTTCTGGGCCGCCATATGATTCCCGTCGTGCACGGTCCCGATGGTCATCGCTACATCATCGATCATCATCATCTGGCGCGGGCGCTCCATGACGAGGGTGTCGAGGATGTGCTGGTCACGATCGTTGCTGATTTGACCATGGTCGATCGCGATGCGTTCTGGCTGGTGCTGGACAGCCGCCGTTGGGTGTACCCGTACGATGCCAAAGGCACCCGCCATCGTTACAAGGATATTCCAACTTCGGTCGCCGATCTGAAGAACGATCCGTTTCGAAGTCTTGCCGGTGAACTTCGCCGCGCCGGAGGATTCTCCAAGGACACCACGCCGTTCAGCGAGTTTCTATGGGCCGATTACCTGCGCCGGCGGCTGTCGCGCAAGGCTGTTGAAAGCGATTTCGACAAGGCTCTGGAAAAGGCGCTCAGTCTCGCTCGCAGCAACGAGGCGATTTACTTGCCCGGCTGGTGCGGGCCGTTGTCCGACTGAGCACTGCTCTTCGCATCTGTCTCGTCCGCGCCGAGCAGGCGGTGAAACAGATGTTCGACCGGGCGGCCCAACGTCAGTAGCAGGGCGGCAAGAACGCCCGCGACCACCACGATATGCCATGCGCCGGCCCCGCAGACGATGCCGATGCAGGCGGTGAACCAGACGCAGGCTGCGCTGGTGAGGCCGCGGATCTGCCGGCCGTGACGGGGGCGGAGGATGACGCCGGCGCCGAGAAAGCCGATCCCGGTGAGGATGCCCTGGATGACGCGGCTGGTGGCATCCGAAATATCCGCACGGACCAGCCCGCCGTCGGACAACAGGACCGCGGCCGCGGTCGACAAACCGACCAGTCCCAGCGTGCGGACTCCGATGGATTTGCCGTGCAGATCGCGGTTGAGACCGACCGCGCCGGCGGCGACGGTCGCGACCCCGAGGCGCAAGATGATCTCGCTCAGCGTGATATCCACGGTCGCCTCACGTCTTCGGCAAGCGACCCATCAGGTAGAATTCATCGTTGGGCCGCATATTGGTGACGTTCGCCATCCGGTTCGATAATCCGAAGAAGGCCGATATGGCGGCGATGTCCCAGATATCGTCGTTGCTGAAGCCGTGCCGCGCGAGCTCGGTGAAGTCGTGCTCGGAAACCTTGTGGGCTTCCGCGCTCACCTTCATGGCGAAATCCAGCATGGCCTTCTGGCGAGGCGTGATGTCGGCCTTGCGATAGTTGGCGGCGATCTGGTCCGCGATCAGCGGGTTCTTGGCCCGGATGCGGAGGATCGCGCCGTGCGCGACCACGCAATACTGGCATTGATTGGCGCTGCTGGTGGCGACCACGATCATCTCGCGCTCGGCCTTCGACAATCCGCTGTCTTTCTCCATCAAGGCGTCATGAAACGCGAAGAAGGCGCGGAATTCGTCGGGCCGATAGGCCAGAACAAGGAAAACGTTGGGCACGAAGCCGGATTTCTCCTGCACGCCTTCGATGCGCTCGCGAATGTCGTCCGGCAATTGCTTGAGAGAGGGAATCGGAAAGCGGCTGTTGGTGGACGGTGTCATCGCTGGGTCCCGCATGAACGCTGTGAAAGGTCAACCAATCATATGCGAGCCGGGTGCAAACCAAAAGCTGTCCGATGCCGTCCGAGGCAAGCGGGGTGAGGGCAAAAGATCAACGTAGCGGCTTCTTCAGCAGCGAGAAGCGATCCGGATCGAGGCCGAGCGACGGCTGCAATAAAGGCGATTCCAACGTGCGCGGCGTTTGCCGCGGCGCGTATCCGTCGTTTGGAACGTCGCGCTGCGAGGTTGCCCCGCGCCAGCGCTCGATGACTGAACTGACAAAGTGGGCGTCGTTGCCGCTGTCCACGGTCGGGGTACTGGAGATCGTGGCCTCGCTCCGCGGCAATTGATGGGCCGGCACATCCCTGAACCGGAGCCTGGTCGGCAGTGCGACGCCTTCACCGAAAGCAAGCACTTCCCGCGTGCCCAGCGAGGGAACGAACGAGAGCAGATTGGCGGCGGCGTCTGATACGGCCGAGCGGAGCAGCGACTGGTCGCGATCATTGGCGAGGCGCATCGTGAACAGCGTGCTGCATTGCGAGATGATGGTGGCGTCGAGCTCCGCGGGACGCTGGGTCACCAGTCCCAGATAGACGCCATATTTGCGGCCCTCCTTGGCGATCCGCGAAACGGCCTTGCGTGTCGGGCCGAAGCCGATCGAGCGATCGGCGGAGGCGTAACGATGCGCCTCCTCGCAGACGAACAGCAACGGCGAAATGCCGTCGCTCCATAGGCCGAAATCGAAAGCCATGCGGCACAGGACGGAAACGACGGAATCGACCACCTCGGCGGGAAATCCCGCAAGCTGCATCACCGTCATGGGCCGGCCGTGCGCCGGCAGCCGAAAGAGGTGGCTGACCACTTCAGCCATGGTATCGCCGCCGACATTCGCGTTGTCGAACATGAAGGCGTAGCGTGGATCGTTACGCACAGTCTCGATGCGCGAGATCAGCTTGTGATAGGTGATGCGCGACGAGCGGTTCTCCAGCTTGCCCATGCGCTCGTCGATCAGATTGATGAGATCCACCAGCCGATAGGGGACAGGCGTGTCGGCGGTGTAGTTGCTGCTCTTGGTATCTAGGCGCTTCAGGCCAAGCCGATCCGTGTTGCTGTATTGGGTATAGACGGTTTTGGCGAGCGGAATGACTTCCGTGAGAATTTCCAGCTCTTCCGGAACGCCCGGCCGGCCGCCGAACAGCACGTCGACGATCTCTTCGAAATTGAAGAGCCAGAACGGCAGCTTCAGATTCCGTGGATTGACCACCAGCGCGCGCTCCCCGAAGCAGCGTCCATATTCGTTATGCACGTCGAGCAGGAAGAGACGCAGCTGAGGCCGTACTTTGAGGATTTCATTCAACAGCAGCGAGACGCCGCTGGATTTGCCGACGCCGGTCGAACCCAGCACGGCGAAGTGCTTGCTCAGCATTTCCTCGACATCGACATAGGCGGTCACGGACGGGTCTTGCTGCAGCGTGCCGATGTTGATCTGATCGAGGCCTTTGGGCGCATAGATCGTGCGCAGCTCCTGATTGGAAATCAGGCTGACCGGGTCGTCGATCGCGGGATAGCTGGTGACGCCCCGCTGGAAGCGCTGGCGCTCGCTGTCGCCGAGGATCTCGCCGAGCAGGTCCACCGAGGCATAAGCGAAGTAGCGGCCCGAATCCTGAAGCTGCTCGCTGCTGACTTCGGTGATGATGGCCACGATGGTGGAGGAGGTGCTACGGATGCTGACGAAGCGCCCCACCGTCGCCCGCGCTTCCACAGACGTCATATGCGGATCCGCGTGGAGGCCCGCCCGCGCCTGCGAGCCGCGAACCGATATGATCCGTCCGAACGAGGTTTCGGTTGGCAAAATCGACATCTTGCAATCTGCGCGGGTTCCGTAGTTTTCCGACTATGCGACCGGTTGTTTCATAAAGGCTTAACTGCTCGGCCGGCCGGACCGAAACTGCGGAAGGCGCGAGGCCGCTGTTGACAATACGGGGCGCTCTCTTAAAAGGACGGCACTGGGAATGCGATTGCTGGTTCTCGCCGAAACGTCGGCAGCGGTCCTAAGCAGTTGAATTCTTGGGGGATCGTCTAATGGTAGGACTGCAGACTCTGACTCTGCCTGTCTAGGTTCGAATCCTAGTCCCCCAGCCATTCCTGAAAATCATGAATTCCGACCCGAGCAGCTGGCGAGGCGCAGCACGGCCTCTCACGTCCGGTGAGACAGACATCGAAAGCCCATGCAGGTCTTTGGGAAAATATTCTTATATTTAGAGAATGTTGCCTTTCGAACCTGGAATAGGCCTTCATTGTCTCCGCCTGAATCAATAGGTGGCGCGACCGCCGGAGATGTCGAACACGGCGCCGGTCGAGAAGGCGCAATCTTCCGACGCTAGCCAGGCCACCATCGCCGCGAGTTCTTCCACCAGCACGAAGCGGCCCTTCGGAATTTTCGACAGCATGAAGTCGATATGTTGTTGGGTCATCTGATCGAAAATGGCGGTTTTCGCCGCCGCCGGCGTGACCGCGTTGACGGCGATCTCATAACCGGCCAATTCCTTGCCCAACGACTTCGTCAGCGCGATCAGGCCCGCTTTTGAGGCGGAGTAGTGCGCGGCATTGGGATTGCCTTCCTTGCCGGCGATCGAGGCGATGTTGACGATACGGCCGTAGTTCTGCTTCACCATTGTCGGCACCACGGCCTTGCAGCAGATAAAGGGGCCCTCGAGGTTGATGCGCAACACCTTGCGCCATTCGTCGAGGTCGGTGTCCCACACCGTCTTGTTGACGCCGGCGATGCCGGCATTGTTGACGAGAATGTCGATCTTGCCGAGTTGGACCAACGTCGCGTCGCGCCCTTTCTCGACCGCTTTCAGATCCGAGACGTCGACTTGAATGGCCGTCACCGCCGCGCCGATCTGTTTGGCGGTCTGCTCGGCCAGCGCGATGTCGTGATCCCAGATCGCGACCTTGGCGCCGGAAGCAACGAAACGCTCTGTGATCGCGCGACCAAAACCCTGCGCACCGCCGGTGACCACGGCGCAGCGGCCATTGAGATCGATCTTGTTCATGGCTTGCTTCCTCTAACAGGCTATAAAAATGTCAGGCGCGATGTCCGGTTTTCTTCTCTGTCGTGTCCCGGGCGCGACGCAGCGTGCAACGCTGCTTCGCAGACCCGGGACCGTCTCAGACACTGAGGTTGAAACGGCCCCGGCTCTGCGGAGCGGCATTTCATGCCGCACCGCGTCCGGGGCACGGAACGTTTTTCAACGGTCCGCTATAGCGTCCAGCCGCCGTCGATGATGTGCGCGACGCCGGTGGTGAAAGCGCTTTCGTCGCTGGCGAGATAGACGGCGAGCGAGGCGATTTCCTCCGCGGTGCCGAGCCGTCCCATCGGCTGGCGGCTGACGAACATTTCACGGCCGCCGGGGCCAAGCGCCGCGGCGCGGCCGAGCATCGACGGCGTTTCGATCGTGCCGGGGCAGATGCAGTTGCAGCGAATGCCCTTCGTGATGAAGTCGGCCGCGACCGCGCGGGTCAGGCCCGCGACGGCGGCTTTCGTCGCACCATAGACGTAACGGTTCGGCGCCGCCTTGAAGACGCCGGCGGCGGACGCGATGTTGATGATCGAACCGCGGCCAGCCGCCAGCATTCCCGGCAGGAAGGCGTGCAGCGTGCGATGCATCGATTTCACATTGAGATCGAACGAAAAGTCCCAATCGTCGTCGCTGCACTCGAGCACCGTACCGTGATGCACGAAGCCCGCGGCATTGAGCAGCACATCGACGGTGCCGACCTGCCTGGCCATGGCCGCGACGGCGGCGCTGTCGCGCACGTCGAGGCGGGCGACTTCCGCCACGCCTTCCTTGCTCAGCGTCGCGAGTTGCTTGTCGTCGATGTCGGTTGCGATCACGGTTGCGCCTTCGCGCGCGAAGGCGATCGCGCTGGCGCGGCCGATGCCGGCCGCCCCCGCGGTCACGAATGCGCGTTTGCCTTTCAGTCGGCCGGACATGGTGGCTCTCCTTATGTTCAGTGATTGTCGCGGGCGACGCCGACGCGGCCAGCGATGTCCTGATAGCGTGTCGCGAACTCCATGCAGGCGCCGGTGGCATGCTGGCCGACTGTGTTGCGATACATCTCCTGCCACGGCGTCTGGTGCGCCGGATAGGAGAAGCCGCCCTTGGCTTTGAGTTCAACGCGGCGCCGCTTCACCTCGGCGTCGTCGATCATGATATTGGCGCTGCCCTTGTTGAGGTCGATGCGCACCATGTCGCCGGTTTTCAAAATGGCGAGGCCACCATCCGCTGCGGCTTCCGGCGTCGCGTTGAGGATCGACGGCGATCCCGAGGTGCCGGACTGGCGGCCGTCGCCGATGCATGGCAGCGAAAGAATGCCGCGTTTGATCAATGCAGCCGGCGGTTGCATGTTGACCACTTCGGCGCCACCCGGATAGCCGATCGGACCCACGCCACGCACGAACAGAATGCAGTGCTCGTCGATGTCGAGCGACGGATCGTCGATGCGGTGGTGATAATCTTCCGGCCCTTCGAACACGATGGCGCGGCCTTCGAACGCGTTCGGGTCCTTCGGATTGGAGAGATAGCGATCGCGAAACTCTTTCGAGATCACGCTGGTTTTCATGATCGCGGAATCGAACAGGTTGCCGCGCAACACGATGAATCCGGCGTCCTGTACCAGCGGCTTGTCGTAATTCCAGATCACGTCGCCATCGGGTTTCGGCGCATTGCGGCAGTTGTCGCCCATGGTGCGGCCGTTGACGGTCATCACGCCTTCATGGATGCGCTTGTGCCGCATCAATTCGCCAATCACGGCGGGCACGCCGCCGGCGCGGTGATATTCCTCGCCGAGATAAAAACCTGCGGGTTGCATGTTCACCAGCAGCGGGACGTCGTGGCCGTATTTCTGCCAATCGTCGATAGAGAGCTCGACGCCGATGTGGCGGGCGAGGGCGTTGATGTGGATCGGCGCGTTGGTGGAGCCGCCGATCGCCGAGTTGACGACGATGCAATTCTCGAACGCCTCGCGCGTCAGGATGTCCGACGGCTTGAGATCTTCCCACACCATCTCGACGATCCGCGTGCCGGTCTCATAGGCAATTTGCCCGCGCTCGCGATAGGGGGCCGGAATCGCCGCGCAACCCGGCAGCGACATGCCGAGCGCTTCCGCCAGCGAGTTCATCGTCGAGGCGGTACCCATGGTGTTGCAGTGGCCGATCGAGGGCGCCGACGACGCGACGATGCGCATGAATTCCTCGTAGTCGATCTCGCCGGCGGCAAGCCGCTCGCGCGATTTCCAGACCACGGTGCCGGAGCCTGAGCGCTCGCCGTTGAACCAGCCGTTGAGCATCGGCCCGCCGGACAGTACGATCGCCGGCATGTTCACGGTCGCCGCGGCCATCAGGCACGCGGGCGTGGTCTTGTCGCAACCGGTGGTTAGCACCACGCCGTCGAGCGGATAACTGAACAGCACTTCGACGAGGCCCATGTAAGCGAGATTGCGATCCAGCGCCGCGGTCGGCCGCTTGCCGGTCTCCTGAATCGGATGCACCGGGAATTCCATCGCGATGCCCCCTGCGGCGCGGATGCCTTCGCGGACACGCTTGGCGAGTTCGAGATGATGCCGGTTGCACGGGGAGAGGTCGTTGCCGGTCTGCGCGATGCCGATGATCGGCTTGCCTGACTGCAACTCTTCACGCGTCAGGCCATAGTTGAGATAGCGCTCGAGATAGAGCGCGGTCATCGCGGGATTATGCGGATTGTCGAACCACTCGGTTGAGCGGAGCTTACGGCGAGAGGTGGTCGCGGATGTGGTCTGATCGGTTTTCTTGTTCAATGTTTCCTCCCGCGTTGGCTGTTCGCAGGGCTCGTCTTGGCCGTGTGGCGATGGTTGCAAGTGATGCTGGGGCGGACCGCGCGTGCGGCCGCCGAGGCGGCATTGTTCCAGAGACGCGCGTGCAAGTCACGTCAAAAAGACAGCGCTACCAAATTTGTCGTGAGCAGCGGAAAATCCTCGCGCCGGCGGCGATTTACGCGCGACGTGGTGCGGAACTGCGGCGGATCATCAATTCATAGCCGAGATCGACGACGGGCGTTGCCGGTCGCTTGCCTTCGATCGCATCCATCACCATGGCAATGGCGGTTTTGCCCATGTCGTAGCGATTGGTGCGCACGCTGCTGAGCGGAGGCACGGCCGATGCCATGTAATCGAGATCGTTGAAGCCGACGATGGCGATATCTTCAGGAACTTGAATCTGCCGGCGCTGGCATTCGAACAGCGTTCCCAATGCGAGGTCGTCATTGACGCAGAACACCGCGTCGATATCCGGCGCTTTCATCAATAGATCGGCGAACAACGTCCCGCCCATTGTCACCGATGTCGGCACCGGCGTCGTGATGATCAGACGCGGATCGTACAGCGAAGCGCGCTTCATGGCGTCGGTGTAACCTTCGAGGCGGCGCTGTACACGCGGATCCATGCGCGCCCCGAGAAATCCGATCCGCTTGAAGTTCAGCCCGATCAAGTGGGAAATCACCTCAAATGCAGCCGCATTGTGTGAAAATCCCACCATCATATCGACGGGATCGGGGCCCAGCTCCATAATCTGGACGATGGGACAGTTCATCGATTCGAGGATCGCGCGCGATTCATCGGTCTGGTTGATGCCGGTCACCACAAGCCCGGCAGGGCGCTGCGCCTTGAACAGTCGCAACAGCTTCTCTTCCTGAAGAATGCTGTAATGCGTGTTGACGAGCTGGATCGAGTAGCGGCTTTCACCCGAGCCATCGTAGATGCCGCGCAGCACGTCGGAGAAAACGTTGTTGGTGAAAGACGGGATCAATACGCCGATCACTTCAGTGCGCCGCGAGGCCAGCGCGCGCGCGGCGAGATCGGGGACGTAGCCGAGTTGTCGCGCGGCGTTCTCGACACGTTCGCGCTTGCCGGGAGAGAGCGCTTCGGGATTGCGAAAGAAACGTGACGCGGTGATCGGACTGACGCCCGCGAGTTTCGCGACTTCAGTTAATCTGACTTTCCCGGAACTGGTCCGCGCGCGCGCCATGACGCGCTGATAGCATAGCCATTCGAATGATTAAATGATTATTGACAGCGCTACCACTGCATTGATAATGGCGGCCCAACTAGGGACAATGCCCCCATTCAACTTTCGCAAAGAAAGTTGAGAACAGAGCCGCGACGGTTTGCGCCGTACAACGCCGAAACGTGAGGGAATGGAAACGATGGCGTCGGTGCAGATTAGCGACGTGCGTAAATCCTTCGGCGGATTTGAAGTTCTGCACGGCGTCAGCATTCCGATCGAAGATGGCGCCTTCGTTGTGTTGGTTGGTCCTTCGGGGTGCGGCAAATCGACATTGCTGCGGATGCTGGCCGGCCTCGAGAACATCACCTCCGGAACGATCGCGATCGGCGACCGCGTTGTGAACAACGTGCAGCCGAAGGAGCGCGACATCGCGATGGTGTTCCAGAATTACGCGCTCTATCCGCACATGACCGTCGCCCAGAACATGGGTTTCTCGCTGAAGCTGCGGAACGCAGAAGCGGGCGACATTTCCACGCGGGTGAAAAAGGCCGCTGAGATTCTCGACCTGACGCCGCTGCTGGATCGCTATCCGCGGCAGTTGTCCGGCGGCCAGCGGCAACGCGTCGCAATGGGCCGCGCCATTGTGCGCGATCCGCAGGTGTTTCTGTTTGACGAGCCGCTATCGAATCTCGACGCCAAGTTGCGCGTGGCGATGCGCACCGAGATCAAGGAACTGCATCAGCGGCTGAAGACCACCACGGTCTATGTCACCCACGACCAGATCGAGGCCATGACCATGGCGGACAAAATCGTGGTGATGCATGACGGCATCGTCGAGCAGATGGGTTCGCCCCTCGAATTATACGATCATCCGGAGAACCAGTTCGTCGCGGGCTTCATCGGCTCGCCCGCGATGAATTTTCTCAACGGACACCTCAAAGTGAATGGCGGCCAGCCCTACGTTGAGACAGAAAATGGCAGCCGCCTGCCGATCCATTCGGCGCCTGCCGCTTCCGATGGCCGCCCGGTGGTTTACGGCGTGCGCCCGGAGCATCTTGATCTCGCCAGCGACGGCATCGAAGCCGAGGTCGCGGTGGTGGAGCCGACCGGATCGGAAACGCAGATCGTCGCGCGGATCGGTTCGCAGGAATTGATTGCGGTGTTTCGCGATCGGCACCAGGTTGCGCCCGGTGACAAGATTCACCTGCGCCCGCGCGCGGCCGTTGCGCATCTGTTCGACAGGGATACCGGCCGGCGCCTGTGATCCGGCACAACCGATAATAACAACACGACAACGATCGGGATTTCGAGGAACGTCCATAAATACAATTACAAACAAAGGCAGGGAGAAGACGATGAGCAATTTTGTCACCGACCGGCGTTCGCTGCTTAAAGGTGGCGCGACAATGCTGGCCGCCGCGGCCACGATGTCGAGCGAACAACTGCTGGGCTACGCCAAGGCCTGGGCGCAGACCGCGCCATGGAAGCCGGAGGCCGGCGCCAAGATCAACCTGCTGCGCTGGAAGCGTTTCGTCGAAGCCGAAGACGTCGCTTTCATGAAGATCGTCGATGCCTTCCAGAAGGCCAACAACGTCACCATCAACGTTTCCAACGAAGCGTATGATGATATCCAGCCGAAGGCGTCCGTCGCGGCGAACACCGGGCAGGGCCTCGATCTGGTATGGGGCCTGTATTCGCTGCCGTTCCTGTTCCCGACCAAGTGTACGGACATGACCGACGTTGCCGACTATCTCGCCAAGAAATGCGGCGGATGGGCTGAGTCCGGCAAGGCCTACGGCATGCTGAACGGCAAGTGGATCGGCATTCCGGTGGCGGCCACCGGCGGACTTGTGAACTACCGGGTGAAGGCGGCCGAAGCGGCCGGCCACAAGACCTTCCCAAACGATCTCGGCGGCTTCCTCGATCTCGTCAAAGGCATGAAGAAGAACAACACGCCGGCCGGCATGGCGCTCGGCCATGCCTCCGGCGATGCCAATGGCTGGTTGCACTGGGCGCTCTGGGCGCACGGCGGCAAGCTGATCGACAAGGACAACAAGGTCGTCATCAATTCGCCGGAAACCGCCAAGGCGCTCGAATACGTCAAGCAGCTCTACGAGAATTTCGTGCCCGGCACGGCGTCGTGGAACGACAGCAACAACAACAAGGCGTTCCTGGCCGGACAGCTCCATCTCACCGTCAACGGCATTTCGATCTACGTCGCGGCGAAGAAGGAAAATCCGCAGATCGCCGAAGACATGAACCACGCCCATCTGCCGCCGGGTATCGACGGCAAGACGCGCGAACTGCATCTCGGCTTCCCGATCCTGGTCTACAACTTCACCAAGTTCCCGCAGACTTGCAAGGCGTTCACCGCCTTCATGCTCGAGCCGTCGCAATTCAATCCGTGGGTTGAGGCAGCGCAGGGCTATCTGTCACCGTTCCTGCTGGATTACGAGAAGAATCCGATCTGGACGGCGGATCCGAAGAATACGCCGTATCGCGACGTGGCGCAGACCGCAAACACGCCGGCCGGCGTCGGCCAGATGGGTGAGGCTGCGGCTGCGGCGATCGCGGATTTCGTGGTGGTCGACATGTTCGCGAACTACGCGACCGGCCGGGAAGACGTCAAAACGGCGATGACCTCGGCAGAACGCAACGCCAAGCGCATCTTTCGCGGTTAAACGAGACCCATGCCGGCGCGGGATCGTCCGCGCCGGCATTTTGTTAATGGGTATGGGGCCAGGCTGCATCAGCGCGAGGCGCTGGTTTGATCCTTCGTTCGGCCGGAGCTGGAACTGAATGACCACGATGCAGACATCGATGCCGGCGCAGGCGATCTACAAGGACACCAGACCGCTGTGGGAGCGGCTGCGCACCAACCGGAATTGGCTGGCGCTGTGGTTCATGTTGCCGGCGGCGGCGTTTCTTATTCTGTTTCTCGCTTATCCGCTCGGGCTTGGCGTCTGGATGAGCTTTACCGACGAGCGCATTGGCCGCACCGGCATCTTCATCGGATTGGAGAACTACGAGTGGCTGTGGAGCGACAGCATCTTCTGGCTGTCGGTGTTCAACACGCTGCTCTACACGATCATCGCCAGCGCCATCAAATTCGCGGTCGGACTTTATCTCGCGCTGCTGCTCAACCGGCATATGCCGTTCAAGGCGATCATTCGCGCGATCGTGCTGATTCCCTTTATCGTCCCGACGGTGCTGTCGGCGATCGCGTTCTGGTGGATTTACGATCCGCAGTTCTCGATCATATCGTGGTCGCTCATGAAGCTCGGACTCATCAGCCAGAACATCAATTTTCTCGGCGATACCGACTGGGCGCGCGCCAGCGTCATCTTCGCCAATATCTGGCGCGGCGTTCCGTTTGTCGCGATCACGCTGCTGGCGGGATTGCAGACGGTATCGCCCTCGCTCTACGAGGCAGCCACATTGGACGGCGCGACCGACTGGCAGCGTTTCCGCTACATCACTTATCCGCTGCTGACGCCGATCATCGCGGTGGTGATGACGTTCTCGGTGCTATTCACCTTTACCGATTTCCAACTGGTGTGGGCGTTGACGCGCGGCGGACCAGTGAACGCCACCCATCTGATGGCGACATTGAGCTACCAGCGCGGCATTCTCAGCGGGCGCTTGGGCGAGGGCGCGGCGATCGCAACGGCGATGATCCCGTTCCTGCTCGCGGCGATCGCAATCTCCTGGTTCGGCATGCAGCGCCGCAAGTGGCAGCAAGGATCGGACAATGACTGAGACCGCAGCCACCCACGCGCAGAATCAGGCCAAAACCGCGGTTCAGGCCGCTGCCGCGCTCACGAAGAGCGACGACAGCGAGGGCATGAGCTATCTCGAAAGTCTGCCTCGCCGGCTGGTGACGCTCTATCTGCCGCTGTTCATCATCCTCGTCGTGCTGCTGTTCCCGTTCTACTGGATGGGCCTTACTGCGATCAAGCCCGACGAGCAGCTGATCGACATGGAGAATTACAACCCGTTCTGGGTGATTCATCCGACGCTCAAGCACATTACTAAACTCCTCTTTGAAACCGAATATCCGCGCTGGCTGTGGAACACGATGTATGTCGCAGCGTGCGCGACGACACTGTCGATCATCGCCAGCGTGCTGGCGGCCTATGCCATCGTGCGGCTGCGCTTCAAGGGCGGCGATGCGGTTGGTGTGCTGATCTTTTTCGCCTATCTGGTGCCGCCGTCGATCCTGTTCATTCCGCTGGCGTCGGTGATCCAGGCCTATGGCCTGTTCGACTCGCCGTTGTCGCTCATCCTGGTCTATCCGACCTTGCTGATCCCGTTCTCGACCTGGCTGCTGATGGGTTACTTTAAGACGATCCCGTTCGAGCTGGAGGAATGCGCATTGATCGACGGTGCATCGCGCTGGCAGATCCTGGTCAAGATTGTCATTCCGCTGGCGGTGCCGGGCTTAATTTCCGCCTTCATCTTCTCCTTCACGCTGTGCTGGAACGAGTTCATCTACGCGTTGACGTTCCTGCAATCGACGCCGAACAAGACGGTGCCGGTGGCGATCGTCAACGAATTCGTCGATGGCGATATCTACAAATGGGGCTCGCTGATGGCGGGCGCGCTGGTCGGCTCGCTGCCGCTCGTCATCCTCTACGCCTTCTTCGTCGAACACTACGTCTCGGCGATGACAGGCGCGGTGAAGGAGTGATATTGCAGACCCGCACACCGCGATATCGATAAGATCAAGAACACTGGGGAGTTTGGGTCTTGCACATTCTCGTTCTCGGCGCCGCTGGCATGGTCGGCCGCAAATTGACCGAACGGCTGGCTCGCGATGGCCGGCTCGGCAACCGCGAGATTACGCGCCTGACGTTGCAGGATGTCGTCGCGCCGCAGAACCCTGCGGGAAACACCATCCCGACCAAACTCGTCACCAGCGATTTCGCCGATCCCGGCACCGCTGCACCGCTCGTTGCCGAGCGGCCGGATGTCATCTTCCATCTCGCCGCCATCGTGTCCGGCGAAGCGGAAGTGGAATTCGACAAGGGCTATCGCATCAATCTCGACGGCACCCGCTATCTGATCGACGCCATCCGCGCGGTCGGCGGCAGCTACAAGCCGCGGCTGGTGTTCACCTCGTCGGTCGCGGTGTTCGGCGCGCCGTTCCCGGACAAGATCGGCGACGAGTTCTTTCTCACGCCGCTGACCAGTTACGGCACGCAGAAGGCGATCTGCGAGTTGCTGATCGCCGACTACACCCGCAAGGGGTTCCTCGACGGCATCGGCATCCGGCTGCCGACCATTTGCGTGCGGCCCGGCAAGCCGAACAAGGCGGCGTCGGGCTTTTTCTCCAATATCATCCGCGAGCCGCTCGCGGGTGAGGGCGCGGTGCTGCCGGTCTCCGAGGACGTGCGCCACTGGCATGCCTCGCCGCGCTCGGCGGTCGGCTTTCTGCTCCATGCCGGAACCATGGACACTGCCGGGATGGGGCCGCGCCGCAGCCTGAGCATGCCGGGCTTGGCGGCAACCGTCGGCGAGCAGATCGCGGCCCTGGAGCGGGTCGCGGGCAAGAATGTCACGGCACGCATCCGCCGCGAACCGGATCCCGCGATCATCAGCATCGTCGACGGCTGGCCGCGCCAGTTCGACACCGCGCGTGCGCTGAAACTGGGCTTCACCACGGCGGAGAAGACGTTCGACGATATCATCCGCATCCATATCGAGGATGAATTGGGCGGCAAGTTCGTCGCCTGAGGCCGCCGACCAGCGCACGCCACCCGGTCCGCCGGGGGCATCGCTTTGCCAGGTGGGATGGCAGAATTTCCCAAAGTGGTGTGTTCTCGCGGAACCGATGCGCTATAGTCGGCGCAATCCGGACCCCATGGCGGTCGTCCCAACGTGCGGCCGGCGGGTCAATTTTGCCAGAAACAGGAAGATCATCATGACAGCCAGTATCGTGGGATGGGCACATACGCCGTTCGGGAAATTCGACGCCGAGACCGTGGAAAGCCTGGTCGTCCGCGCCGCCAACGAGGCGCTGGCCGATGCCGGCATTTCCGCCAGCGATGTCGATGAAATCGTGCTCGGCCACTTCAACGCGGGTTT
>DATMSE010000058.1:0-5520 GCA_035565575.1 Xanthobacteraceae bacterium | reverse complement strand
AGATTTTTTTATCCAACGATGATTTCTCGTCATCGCGGCGGGCGAGAAACGAGTCCGAAACGAGAACGCGGCATGGGCAGGCGCAACCGTCCCGCAAGGCAGGTCGATCGGTCTAGGTTTCGGGACGCGTGGGCTCGGCGTGGCTGATGACGCGCTTGACGGTCGGATAGGCACGACGAAGCGCACGCTCGATCTCGTCGACATTTTCGTGCACGCGCGTCACGGTCATCGTCGGCGCGGCGCGGCAATGGAAATTGACGATCTGCCCCGCATCGGTGTCGCGCACGCGAACGTTGTGCACGTCGTGGATCTCGTGTTCCTCGGCAAAGCGCGACAGCGCGGCAGCGATTTCGGCGACCCGCTTCGCCGGTGCTTCGACTCCGGATGGGATATCCGGCTCGAGTGGCTCGATGTGCGTGTCCACCTCGACATCGCTGCCGAATTCCCGCCGGATGCTCTGCTCGAGTCCTTGCGCAATATCGTGCGCCTTGCTCAGGTCGAGATTGCCGTCCACTTCGAGATCGATGCTCACGGTCAGGCGGTCGCCGAGATCGTGGACCGTGACATGATGGATGGCGAGAGCGGAATTGCGCGCGATCACCATGATCCGCTCGCGCACAGTTTCATTGTCGCGTGCGACGGGCAGCGCGGTGAAGGTGAGATCGGCATCGCCAAGCGCGGCCGTGACCGCATCCTGCGCCGCGCGTTTGATCGAATCCACCCGGTCGATCGGGTAGGTTCTCGGGACCTGCACGTCGGCATCGATGAAATAGGTCGGGCCGACCATTCGCGCGCGCAGCCGTTCGATATCAATCACGCCGGGTACTGCGAGGATCGCCGTGCGCACTTTGTCGGAGACGCCTTCCGGCGCGCGGTCGAGCAGTGTCTCGATGGTGGAGCGGCCCAGCCGCAATCCAAGAATCGAGATGACGATGGCGATGGCGATGGCAGCCGCGGCATCGCCCCAGGCATAGCCGAGCGCCGCGAGCGCGAGTCCGATAATCACCGCGACAGAGCCGAGCACGTCGGAGGCGAAATGAAGTGCGTCGGCCGCGAGCGCCTGACTCTTGGTATTGCGCGCCGCGCGATGAAGCGCATAGGCGCGCCACAGGTTGACCCCGATATCGGCCAGCAGGACGACGAACGGCACAAACGAAATAGTGGGCGGCACCGCACCTTCGCGCAGATGGCCATAGGCGGTCACCAGAATGCCGCCGGCCAGAACGTAGAGCAGCGCGATCACGCCGAGCGCGGAAAGACTCTCGAACTTGCCGTGCCCGTAGTGATGCTCTTCGTCCGCCGGCCTGTCAGAGAAGCGCACCACGATCCAGGTGATGATGGTCGCCACCAGATCGATGGAACTGTGCAGCGCTTCTGAGATCAGGGCCAGACTGCCGATGGCGACGCCGACGATGAACTTCAGCGCGGCCATGGATGCGCTCGCCACGACAGAAATCGCGGCGACGCGGGTTTTCACGCTGGGCGCGGCAGGGCTGCTCATGGGCCGGGTTTAGCAGCCCGTCACGACAACATCAAAGTGGTCCGCGGGTTGCCAACCTGAGTTTCGCCGGATCAATTGCACATGCGACTTATTCCGACTTGAACGTCGCGAGATTACAGCGTCACCACGATCTTGCCGAGATGCTTGTTGGCTTCCATGTGGTCGAAGGCCTTGGCGATGTCGGCGAATGCAAACGTGCGGTCGATCGGCAGCTTGAGTTCACCGGATTCCACCGCGGGCCAGATATCCGAGCGGACCTGCGTAAAGATATCGCGAATTTCCTCGATCGATCGCGTGCGGAACGTGACGCCGATGTAGTGGATGCGGCGCGCGGCGTGCAGATCGAAATTGAAATCGCCGTGGCTGCCGCCCAGCCGGCCGACGTTGACGATGCGGCCGAGCACCCTTGTTGCGGCGAGGTTCTGGTTGGCCACGCCGCCGGAGACCTGATCGATAACGAGATCGACGCCTTTGCCATCGGTTGCGTCGAGCACGGCATCAACCCAGTGCGGATCGCGTGAATCGATGGCGATGTCCGCACCGAAGTCCTTCAGCCTGGCGCGGCGCGTGGCATCTGTCGACGATCCGATCACCGTTTTCGCGCCTTTCAGCTTGGCGATCTGCAGAGCCATCAGGCCGACGCCGGAGCTCGCGCCTTGAACCAGCACGGTCTGTCCCGGCCGAAGTTGCCCGTTGGTCATCAGCGCGTTGTGCATCGTCGTCAGGGCAATCGGCAGCGTCGCCGCGGTTTCGAAGCTCATTGCTGCGGGCAGATGAAACAGCCGGCCGTAATCGGCAAGGGTGTATTCGGCGAATGCCGCGGCGCCCGAGCCCATGACGCGATCGCCGGCCTTGACGCCGATGGCCTCGCTGCCGATCTCCACGACCTCACCGGCCCATTCCATGCCGAGCACGGTGCCGGCGCCGCCGGCGCTGCCATGGGCATGGCCTTTGGTCATTCCGAGATCGGCGCGGTTGAGGCCGCAGGCGCGCACGCGCACCAGCACCTGCGGACCTTTTGCCTGAGGTTTCGCGACGTCGCTGATTTCAGCGCCATGCGTTCCGTAGATAAAGGCCTTCATGGGAGTTCTCCGCCCTTGTTCAATGATTGACGTGCGACCCTATCATAGGCGCGCGCGCGAAGTTCAATGCCGACCATAGTCGGTCGCCTCGTCCGCGAGACGACAAATGAAAAATCCCCCAGGCTCCGGCCCGGGGGATTTTTTGCGTCCGGATGCATCGATGACAGCTGTCAATAGAGGCCGGCGACCTTGGCGCGCTGGACCACCAGCGCGAGGACGGCATCCAGCGCCGGCGTCGGAATCCCGGCGAGGCGGCCCATTTCCTGCACCACGGTGACCAGCGGATCGATTTCCATCGGGCGGCCGCGCTCGAGATCCTGCAGCATCGAGGTCTTGTGCGCGCCGACCTTGCGCGCGCCCTCGATGCGGCGTTCGACGTCAACGCGGAACTGGACGCCGAAAGTTTCGGCGATGGTCTGCGCTTCCAGCATGATCGCCTTCGAGAGCGCGCGCGTTGCCGGATCGGTGCAGATCACGTCGAGCGTCGCGTGCGTGAGCGCGCTGATCGGGTTGAAGCAGACGTTGCCCCACAGCTTGAGCCAGATCTCGTCGCGAATGCGATCCAGCACCGGCGCTTTCAGTCCGGCCTCCACGAACAGCGCCGACAGCCGTTCGACATCGGCGGATGTTTCGCCCGACGGTTCGCCGAGCGGAAAGCGGTCGCCGTAGATATGACGGATGACGCCGGGCGCTTCGATTTCCGTGGCTGGATAGACCACGCAGCCGATGCCGCGCTCGGGTCCGAACTCGCGCCACTGCCGCCCGCCCGGATCGATGCTCTCCAGGGCGGAGCCTTCGAAGGGGCCGCCATGCTTGTAGAAGTACCAGTAGGGAATGCCGTTCACGGCGGTGACGATGCGCGTGTGAGAGCCGAGCAGCGGCTTCATCGCATCGACGACGCCGGGCACCGAATGCGCCTTCAGGCAGATGATGACGAAGTCCTGCGGGCCGAGCTCAGCGGGATCGTCGGTGCAGCGCGGGCGCACCACACGCTCGCCGTCGGCGCTGATGAGTTTCAGGCCGTTGGCCTGCATGGCGGCGAGATGCGCGCCGCGCGCGATCAGGCTCACCTCGGCACGGGTGCCGGCGAGTTGTGCGCCGAGATAGCCGCCGATCGCGCCGGCGCCGTAGATGCAGACTTTCATGGGCCATCCATTGTCGCGAAATCAGGGCTCGACACCGCGTGGGCGAGGGAAGGGCGCGGGTTTACTCGGCGGCTTGCTGGCGCGGGCCATCCACCGCGCCGGAAGCGTGGACGTCGGCGATCTGCTGCGCGCTGAAGCCGAGCACCTCACGCAGGATTTCATCGGTGTGCTCCCCCAGGAGCGGCGAGCGCGTCACCTCGACCGGGCTATCCGACAGCTTGATCGGATTGCCGACGGAGAGATACTTGCCGCGGGTCGGGTGATCGACCTCCACCACCGTGCCGGTGGCGCGCAGCGAGGCGTCTTCCGCCAGTTCTTTCATCGACAGGATCGGCCCGCACGGGATGTTGTCGCGGTTGAGGATCTCCATGGCCTCGAACTTGGTCTTGGTCATGGTCCATTGTTCGATCCGCGCAAAAATCTCGTTCAGGCGCGGCAGCCGTGCCGGCGGCTTGGCGTAGTCGGGATGCGTTTTCCAGTCCGGCTCGCCGATGATGTCGCAGATCCTGTCCCACACCTGCGCCTGAGTGATGAAATAGATGTAGGCGTTGGGATCGCTCTCCCAGCCTTTGCATTTCAGGATGCGGCCGGGTTGACCCCCGCCGGAATCGTTGCCGGCCCGTGGCGTTGCGTCTCCGAACGGAATGCCTTCGCCGTATTGGCTGTATTCCTTGAGCGGACCGTGGGCGAGGCGCTGCTGGTCGCGCAGTTTCACCCGCGACAGGTTCAGCACGCCATCCTGCATCGCCACGGTGACGCGCTGGCCGCGACCCGATTGCGTGCGCTGGTAAAGCGCGGTGACGATGCCGAGCGCGAGATGCAGCCCGGTGCCGCTGTCGCCGATCTGCGCGCCGGTGACGAGGGGCAGGCCGTCGCGGAAGCCGGTGGTGGATGCGGCGCCGCCAGTGCACTGCGCGATGTTTTCGTACACCTTGCAGTCTTCGTAGGGGCCGGGGCCGAATCCCTTGATGGACGCGACGATCAGTTTCGGATTGATCTTTTGAATGGTCTCCCAGGGAAAGCCCATGCGGTCGAGCACGCCGGGGCCGAAATTCTCCACCAGCACGTCGCACTTTCTCATCAGTTCGGTCAGCAACTCCTTGCCCTTGGCGGTCTTGGTGTCGAGCGTGATCGAACGCTTGTTGTGGTTGAGCATCGTGAAATACAGACTATCCACGTTCGGGATGTCCTGCAGTTGCCCGCGCGTAATGTCGCCGGTGCCGGGGCGCTCCACCTTGATGACGTCGGCGCCGAACCAGGCGAGAAGCTGCGTGCAGGTCGGCCCGGACTGGACGTGCGTGAAATCGAGAATGCGGACGTCTTGCAGCGCCTTTTCCATGATGGTCTCCTGTATCAGGGAAGCTGCGGCAGGCAGGAAGCGTCAGCCGAGCAGTTCGTCGCCGTGGGTCTCGACATAGGCGGCGAGACCCAGCGTGTGATCGCGGGCGAATTTTTCCGCGAGCTCGGTTTTGCGCTCCTCGAGCGCGCCGATGATGGCGAGATGCTCGGGCAAGGACGCGGCAATCCGTTCGCTGCGGCCGATGGTCAACTGACGATAGCCGCGCACATGCAGCAGGATGCCGTTGGTCATCTCGATCAGGACCGGTGACTCGCTGAGCGAGATCAATGCCTGATGGAAAGCAATATTGGCCCTCGAGTACTCCTCGATGTGGTCCTGCGGCATTCGATCCTTATGAAAATCCTTGAAGAAGTCGCGCAGCGCCGTGATGTCGCGCTTGCGCGCGGTCTGGGTGATCAGGCGGGCCGCCATGCTCTCCAGCGCCGCCCACGC
>DATMSE010000057.1:0-5521 GCA_035565575.1 Xanthobacteraceae bacterium | reverse complement strand
AGTAGGGGCCACCGAGAACGCGCGAGAGATCGATCACGCGCAGTCCGGCGATGGCTTCCTGACCGGGGAATGAAGGAGTTTCGGCTGTCATGAGGCGTTTCTTGCGGGCTTGTTGGGCTTTCGATCGCGCCACTAAACCATCACAACCGCGTCTTCGCAAATGCGCGTCCAGATGCCGATTTCAGATATCGCTCGAACGCGAATGCCTGCTTTTCGTCACTGAATGCAATGTATGTCTTGATTCGCCATGGCCGGAATTTCGCCGTATGGGTGACCTCGCCGGCATTATGTTTGGCCAATCGCGCACGAAGATCGTCGGTTATGCCGACGTAGAAGTGCGCTGAATCAAGACTTGTCAGAATGTAGACGTACTTCATCGGGCTATCTTAGCCCGGAAAAAGAAATGTTGTGGCCCGGCTTCGCCCTTCGGGCTACGCCGCGGCAGCCTTCACTAGCTTCGCCTTCGATAGGTTGGACTGTGGCTTGCCGAGCCGTAGCTGGCGAAGCCAGCGAAGGCTGGTGGAGCCAGGCGGGATCGAACCGCCGACCTCTTGCATGCCATGCAAGCGCTCTCCCAGCTGAGCTATGGCCCCTTAACCGATCGCACGCGCCCTGGGTGATTCCTCATCTGGCGCGGCGGCGCAACCCTGACCACAGATCAGGGCCGATCTCAAGTCTCTTTTCTCAATTCTCTTCGTCGTCGGAAACATCGCCGATGATGTCGGTGACATCCTCGTCGCCTTCCTCCTCATCCGCGATGAAGGTGGAATCGTCGTCGTCATCGTCGTCGAGCGTATCATCGACCTCGATATCGTCCTCGGATTCCGGCGTGACCGCCTTGACCTTGCCGGTGTTCTCCTCGGCGTCGGCTTCCTCCAGCGAGATCATCTCTTCGGTCTCAACCGTCTCGGGCGCATCCTCGTCCGCGGCGCGGGCGTCGGAACGGCCACGTGGCGGCGCGACCGGAGCAATCGGCACGACTTCGCCGGTATAGGGCGAAATCACCGGATTCTTGTTCAGATCGTAGAACTTCTTGCCCGTTGTCGGGCAAATACGTTTGGTTCCAAGGTCGGATTTGGCCACGTGTCAATCCTGGGGATTTCTGAAAGCGGTGCATCACTTGGCTAGTTGTCACCGCGCTGTCAATAGGCTTGCAGGGATGATGCGGCTTTCCATGCCGGCGGCGTGACGCGGCAGGCCGGGTGTGGTACCAGCCCGGCCGTGTAAAGGATTGCGATCGTGACTCATTCCAGCCAGCTCTCGCCGCTCAAGGCCAGCCCGTGTTCGCCGCTGGCGGGCCGGATCCGGGTGCCCGGCGACAAGTCGATTTCTCACCGCGCGCTGATTCTCGGCGCGCTTGCGGTGGGAGAAACCCGCATCCAGGGATTGCTTGAAAGCGAGGACGTCCTCAACACCGCCAAGGCGATGCGGCAGCTTGGCGCCCAGGTGGTGCGCGAAAGCAGCGGGATCTGGTCGGTGCATGGCGTCGGCGTGGCAGGATTCAGGCAGCCCGACACCGCGCTCGATTTCGGCAACTCCGGCACCGGATGCCGGCTGGTGATGGGCGCCGTCGCCGGCTGTCCGATTTCGGCGACGTTCGATGGCGACGCGTCGCTGCGCTCGCGGCCGATGCGGCGTATCGTCGATCCGCTGGCGCTGATGGGCGCGAAGGTGACCGCGCAGAGCGCGGGCGGCCGTCTGCCGCTGACCTTGCAAGGCGCGCGCGATCCGCTGCCGGTCGAATACCGTTCCCCGGTCGCCTCCGCGCAGATCAAATCGGCGGTGCTGCTGGCGGGCCTGGCCGCGCCGGGCACGACCACGGTGATCGAGCCGGCCGCCAGCCGCGATCATACCGAATTGATGCTGGCGCATTTCGGCGCGGACATCGTCTCGGGGCCGGACGGCAGCGCGGGGCGCAGGATTTCGCTCACCGGGCAGCCGGAACTGCGCGGCGCGCCGGTTGCGGTGCCGGCTGATCCCTCATCGGCGGCGTTCCCGATCGTCGCGGCGCTGATCGTGCCCGGCTCGGACCTCGTGCTCGACGACATCATGACCAACCCGTTGCGCACCGGCCTGTTCACGACCTTGCGCGAGATGGGCGCCACGATCGAGGCGCGCGAGGCGCGTACCGACGCCGGCGAGCCAATGGCGCAACTCCATGTGCGGGCGTCGAAACTGCGCGGTGTCGAGGTGCCGGCCGAGCGGGCGCCCTCGATGATCGATGAATATCTGGTGCTGGCGGTGGCGGCGGCCTTTGCCGAGGGCACCACGGTGATGCGCGGCCTGCATGAATTGCGGGTCAAGGAATCCGATCGCCTCGAGGCCACCGCCGCCATGCTGCGGGTCAACGGCGTCGCGGTTGCGATCGATGGCGACGATCTGATCGTGGAAGGGCGCGGCCATGTGCCGGGCGGCGGCGTGGTGGCGACCCACATGGACCATCGCATCGCCATGTCCGCCCTGGTGATGGGCTGCGCCGCCGACGAGCCGGTCGGCGTGGACGACACCGCCTTCATCGCCACCAGTTTCCCGGACTTCATCCCGATGATGCAGCGGTTGGGGGCGGATTTGTCATGATCATCGCCATCGACGGGCCGGCCGCTTCCGGAAAGGGCACGCTGGGCAAGCGGCTTGCCGCGCACTATCACTTTCGCCATCTCGACACCGGCGTGATCTATCGTGCGGTCGCGAAGGCGGTGCTGGACGCCGGGGCCGATCTCAACGACGAGGCGGCGGCGGTCGCCGCGGCCATGGAACTCGATCCGGAGAAATTCGGCGATCCCGTGCTGAAGACGCAGAAAGTGGGCGAGGCCGCGTCGGTGGTGTCGGCCTATCCGCGGGTCCGTGAGGTGCTGGTCAGCTTCCAGCGGCAGTTTGCGGCGGAACCGCCAGGGGCGGTGCTGGACGGCCGCGATATCGGCACCGTGATCTGCCCCGATGCCGATGTGAAGATCTTCGTTGTCGCCGCGCCGGAGGTGCGGGCGCGCCGCCGGACCCTGGAGGCGCGGGCCCGCGGGGAGGAGGCCGACGAGGCCCTGGTGCTGGCCGACATCCTCAAGCGCGACGACCGCGACAAGAATCGCGCCGTGGCCCCGCTGAAACCCGCGCCGGATGCACACTTGCTCGACAATTCGCATTTGGATATAGAGGGCGGCGTCCGGGCCGCCATCGCGATTGTCGAGGCTGTCCGAGCGGGCCGGCAACGGGTTTGAGCCCCTGCCGTTTTGGAGGATCGCCCCGCTCGGCCTCGCCACCATGGCCCCTGCAGCAGCTGTCGCTCAGGTTTCCGGATGCAAGCGACGCGTTGTGATCCGCCTGGCCGATGAACTGGTTTGCGGATGGCGCGACATTCACCATATCGATCGTGAAGGCTGATGCCGGCCCGCTTCGCCGGTCTTGCGTCGCAGGTTTTTGCGAAGGCAAGTCTTGCAAGCGGTCGTCAAGGTTGCGGAGCCTTGGCCCTCCACGCGCGATATGTCCTTTAACCCGAACGGCCGGCGAATTCCCGCATTGGAGAACAAATGGCTTCGACTGAATCTTACAATCCGTCCCGCGAAGATTTTGCCGCGATGCTCGACGAGTCCTTCGCCGGCGGCAATCTGCAGGAAAGCTCGGTCGTCAAGGGCAAGGTTGTTGCGATCGAGAAGGATATGGCCGTCATCGACGTCGGCCTGAAGACCGAAGGCCGCGTGGCGCTGCGCGAATTCGCCGGCCCCGGCCGTGAGAATACCCTGAAGGTCGGCGACGAGGTCGAGGTGTTCCTTGACCGCATCGAGAATGCGCTCGGTGAAGCCGTGCTGTCGCGCGACAAGGCGCGCCGCGAGGAAAGCTGGGGCAAGCTCGAGAAGGCGTTCAACGCCAACGAGAAGGTGCACGGCGTCATCTTCAATCAGGTCAAGGGTGGCTTCACCGTCGATCTCGACGGCGCGGTGGCCTTCCTGCCGCGGTCGCAGGTGGACATCCGTCCGATCCGCGACGTCGGCCCGCTGATGAACAACACCCAGCCGTTCCAGATCCTCAAGATGGATCGCCGCCGCGGCAATATCGTCGTGTCGCGCCGCACCGTGCTGGAAGAGACCCGCGCCGAACAGCGTCAGGAACTGGTGCAGAACCTCGAAGAGGGCCAGGTGATCGACGGCGTCGTCAAGAACATCACCGATTACGGTGCGTTCGTTGATCTCGGCGGCATCGACGGCCTGCTGCACGTCACCGATATCGCGTGGCGCCGCGTCAATCATCCGACCGAGGTGCTGACCATCGGCCAGACGGTGAAGGTCAAGATCATCAAGATCAACCACGAGACCCACCGCATCTCGCTCGGCATGAAGCAGCTCTTGGACGATCCGTGGCAGGGCATCGAGGCGAAGTATCCGCTCGGCGCCCGCTTCACCGGCCGCGTCACCAACATCACCGACTACGGCGCGTTCGTCGAACTCGAGCCGGGCATCGAAGGCCTGATCCACGTCTCCGAGATGTCGTGGACCAAGAAGAACATGCACCCCGGCAAGATCGTGTCGACCTCGCAGGAAGTCGAAGTGCAGGTGCTGGAAGTCGATTCCGTCAAGCGCCGGATTTCGCTGGGCCTCAAGCAGACCATGCGCAATCCGTGGGAAGTCTTCGTCGAGAAGTTCCCGGTCGGCTCCACCGTGGAGGGCGAAGTCAAGAACAAGACCGAGTTCGGTCTGTTCCTCGGCCTCGAAGGCGACGTGGACGGCATGGTCCATCTCTCCGACCTCGACTGGAAGCTGCCGGGCGAGCAGGTCATCGACAACTTCAAGAAGGGCGACATGGTCAAGGCCATCGTCCTCGACGTCGATGTCGAGAAGGAGCGCATTTCGCTGGGCATCAAGCAGCTCGAAGGCGACCCCTTCGCCGAGCCGGGCGATGTCAAGAAGGGCGCCGTCGTCACTTGCGAAGTGCTCGACGTCAAGGACAGCGGCATCGACGTGCAGATCGTCGGCACCGACTTCCAGACCTTCATCAAGCGCTCCGAGCTGGCGCGCGACCGCAACGACCAGCGCTCCGAGCGTTTCGCCGTCGGCGAGAAGGTTGATGCCCGCGTCATCCAGTTCGACAAGAAGGCCCGCAAGGTCCAGGTGTCGATCAAGGCGCTGGAAGTGGCGGAAGAAAAGGAAGCCATCGCGCAGTACGGCTCGTCGGATTCCGGGGCGACGCTGGGCGACATTCTCGGCACCGCGCTCAAGCAGCAGCGCGACGGCAAGTAAGCCGAACGCCATTGCGGGCGGCCGCGCCGCCTCGCAGGACAATTCAAGGGCCCCGGTGCGAACCGGGGCCCTTTTTGTTTTGAGTTTTGCCTCTGTGAATGTTGTTCCGGGGCAGGCGAGAGCGCAATCGATGGCATTCTCCATTTGCCATTCGGTCGTCATGCCCGCGCTTGTCAAAGGCATCCACGTCCTTATCTCGCTCCAATGAATCGAGAACGTTGATGGCCGGGAAAAGCCTGGCCATGACGGAAATGGTGAGCGCCGGATTTCGGGCCGTCGCAGGGACGACGGAAAGC
>DATMSE010000056.1:0-4710 GCA_035565575.1 Xanthobacteraceae bacterium | reverse complement strand
TCGCGCAGCGTGGTGTCGAACAGATAGAGGCGTTCGCGGCTCATGGATTGGATTCCGAATTCGGCGCGGTATTCGCGGCCAGGGTTTTCTGCATCGTCGTGTTCGCCAACCATTCGCCCTCGATCGAAATGCTGTTGCGCTGCTGGGCGACATAGCCGCGCTTGGCGAACAACGGCTCTGCGGTGTCGCTGGCATCCACGGTCAGCACCTTGGCGCCGCGCGCGCCCGCGAGTTTCTCCAATGCATCGCATAGCATGGCGGCGATGCCCTGACGCGCCACGCTCGGATGGACGAACAGCATATCGACGTGGTTCGCTCCCTTGAGCGATGCGAAGCCCACGGGAGAACCGTTGACGGTCGCGACCAGCGTGAGTTGGCCCGCAAGTCGCTTACCAAACGCATCCTCGTCGTCGGCACGGCTCGCCCATGCGGCACGCTGCGCCTCGCTGTAATCGTCCTCGGCCAGTTCTTCGATGCTGGCGGCAAAGATCGCCGCCAGCACCGGCGTGTCGGCGGGAAGAAACGGCCGCAGCGCGGGCTTCGCCATTGCCTGTCCCATCACCACACTCCGAACAGTTTGAGCGCGATCGCAACCGCGGCAGCGATCACCACCCATTTGAGAACGATATAATAGGTGCGATGCTTGGCGAACGGCGTGTCGGACTTGCTCATCGCGCCACCTCCCACGTCGTCACCGGCTTGCCGTCGGCACCCTTGCTATCCTTGAGAACGATGCCTTTCGCGGCGAGTTCGTCGCGAATGCGATCGGACTCCGCCCAGTTCTTCGCAGCGCGTGCGGCGGCGCGCGCTGCAATATAACCGTCGATCTCCTCGCGGCTCGGAAGATCGCTGGCGTCGAGTCCGTAGTTCGCGATCTCGTCCGCGCTCTCGCCGTTCCAGATACCGAGAAAGCGGAGCGTATTGTGCAGGTGCGCGGCCGCCTCGCGACTTCCGCTCCGGGCCTCGCGATGGAACGCATGGAGCATTGCCACCACCCCCGGCGTGTTCAGATCGTCGGCCAAAACGTCCAGGGATTCTTGCGGCAAAACCGTGGCGGAGGGTTTGACGCCCGCCGCAACGCCGATCCACTCGGCCAGCGCCTTGCGCACCTCGACCAGCCGCTCCGCAGTCCAGTCGATCGGCTGACGGTAATGCGTCATCAGCATCGCCAGGCGCAGCACCGCGCCGTGCCATTTGCTGGACCCGAATTTGGTCGTCGCCAGCAACTCGCGGATGGTGACGAAGTTGCCGAGCGACTTCGACATCTTCTCGCCTTCGACCTGCAGGAAGCCATTGTGCATCCAGACATTGGCCATACGATCATGGCGGAAGGCGCAGCACGACTGCGCCAGTTCGTTCTCGTGATGCGGAAACACCAGATCGATGCCGCCGCCGTGAATGTCGAACTGTTCGCCAAGGTGCTTCCACGCCATCGCCGAGCATTCGAGGTGCCAGCCCGGCCGCCCCTCGGCGGCGATGCCGGCCGGCGACGGCCATGACGGCTCGCCCGGCTTCGAGGGCTTCCACAACACGAAATCCATCGCGTCGCGCTTGTAGGGCGCGACATCGATGCGGGCGCCGGCCAGCATCTCGTCGAGCGAGCGCCGCGCGAGACGTCCATAATCCTTCATCGAGGCGACGGCGAACAGCACGTGGTCCTGCTCGACATAGGCGTGGCCGCCCGCGATCAGCTTCTCGATGATCGCACGCATCTCCGGGATATGTTCGGTCGCACGCGGCTCGACGCTGGGACGCAGGCAGCCCAGCGCGTCGACGTCGGCGTGAAACTGCTTCTCGGTTTCCTCGGTGACCTTGCGGATCGCCTCGTTGAGCGGCAGGTCGGGGAAGTCCCGTGCCGCCCGCGCATTGATCTTGTCATCGACGTCGGTGATGTTGCGGACGTAGGTGACGTGGTCCGCGCCATAGACGTGCCGCAGCAGCCGGAACAGCACGTCGAACACGATCACCGGGCGGGCATTGCCGATGTGGGCGAAGTCGTAGACCGTGGGCCCGCAGACATACATCCGCACACGGGCCGGATCGAGCGGCCGGAACGGCTGCTTGTCCTTCGTCAGGGTATTGTAGAGGCGAAGTTCCATCGGTCATCAATCCAGAAACGAGAAGCCAAGGCTTGAAGCCACAGGCATACGGTCTCCCGGGCCGGGCGTCCGCTCATGAATCGATGAGAATAGACAGCCTCAGCCAGCGAAAACGCTAGCTAATAATCGAGCGGCGAATGCCACAATCGGTGAGGAGGCTGTCCATGGCCGCACCATGTGCCAGACCGGGGGATCGCGTCAAGTCCCCTGCCCGTTCAGCCGCGATCCACATTCAAGCGACGATCCGGCCGTGCGGGGCCTCGCGCCCCGATCCCTGCCGCGAGCCCGTGCAGGCATTTTGCGGCGAAAGCCCTCAAGGTTAATCATTTTTAACCTTTCAGGCGTACCGATGGCGTGACGTTGTCATTCCGGTGCCCCATGAAACCCCTCTTCGCTCTGGTTGCCCTGGCCGTTATCACGGCCCTCTTCACCGCCGCGCCGGCGCGGGCGGATAACCGGGTCTTCATCGTCGCCAACCAGTCGGACGGCTACGGCATCGACCAATGCCTCGCCAGCGGCGACAAATGCGGCGTCCCGGCGGCCCGCTCCTACTGCCAGTCCCGCGAATTCACCGAGGCGACCGCGTTCCGCCGGGTCGACCCCGACGAGATCACCGGCGCGCTGCCGAGCGCCACCGGCAAAACGTGCCGCGGCGCGGGCTGCGCGGAATTCGTCGCCATCACCTGCCAACGCTAACGCCGCACCCGCACACACGAATTCGTCATGGGACCGCGACGGCGGTCGCCACACTCGCGCCTTGGAACGAGGTGACAGTCGCGTCGGCAGCCGCTATGCCGGTCCGGCGATGGCGCGCATGCCCTGCAAACTACTTACTATCCCCAACGGGACGCGGTGATTCGCGCGTCCTCCAAATCCGTCAGGCCGGGCCGGCGAGACAGCCTCTCCCGTGCGGCCGAAGCTCACCTCGACCGCAACGGCTCGACAGAAATGGCTCAATTGACCGGATCATGCTCGAAATTCTGATCGTTTCCCCGCCGCGCTGGGCACTGGCCGGTGCCATTCTCGCGGGCGCCGTCGCATTCGGCAACGCCGCCCATGCGCAGGGCTATCCGCCTCCCCCCGGCGGCGCCGCCAATCCGATGTGCGCCCGCCTCGAAGCCCAACTCGCCAGCATCGATCGCGGCGGCGGCGATCCGGCGCGCGCCGAGCAGGTCCGGCGCTATGAGGAGGCGGCGAACCGGCAGCAGCACGAGCTCGATCGCGTCACCCTGCAGGCCAAGCGGATGGGCTGCGACAGCTCCGGCTTCTTTTCGCTGTTCAACGGCCAGTCGGCGCAATGCGGCCCCGTGAACAACCAGATCCAGCAGATGCGCAGCAATCTCGACCAGATCGTCAGCAGCCTCGAACGGCTGCGCGGCGGCGGTCCCGAACGCGACAGCCAGCGCCGCTCGGTGCTGCTGGCGCTGGCGCAGAACAATTGCGGCCCGCAATATGCCAATGCGGCGCGCGGCCCCGGCAATTTCTTCGAGAACCTGTTCGGCGGCGGCAACAACAATCCCAATCCGGGCGAAGCCGATCCGAACATCGCACCGCCGCCCGGCGCGCCGTCAGGCACCTATCGCACCGTCTGTGTGCGCAGCTGCGACGGCTATTATTTCCCGATCTCGTTCGCGACGGTGCAGAGCCGCTTCGGCGATGACGAGCGGACCTGCAAGAACCAGTGTCCGGCGGCGGAAGCCAACCTCTACGTCTATCGCAATCCCGGTGAGGACATGAACCAGGCCGTCTCGATTTCCGGCCAGCCCTATACCTCGCTGCCCCATGCGTTCCAGTATCGCAAGACGTTCGATCCGAACTGCACCTGCAAGGCCAACGGCGAAACCTGGTCGCAGGCGTTGAAGCATCTCGACGACAAGGCCTCGCTGCAACAGGGCGACATCATCGTCACCGAAGACCGCGCCAAGAAGATGTCGCAACCGAAAGCGGCCCCGCCGAAGAAGGGCGCGGCCACGGCGCAGGATGCACCGCCGGCGAACGGCGCGGCTGCACCCACCGCAATGCCGGGCACTGCGCCGGCCGCGAACACCGACAAGAACGGCATCCGCACCGTGGGACCAACGTTCCTGCCGACGCGGTGATGCGGCGAGATGCGCGTGACGGCGTCATCTCCGCAGGGGGAGCCAATAACCTCACTGTTTTCGTCATGGCCGGGCTTGTCCCAGCCATCGACGTCTTAGAGCTATTTTGGATTGCACTGAATCGTCACGGATACGGAAGGGATTCCCTCTCCCTATGGGAGAGGGAGCGCGCATCGTTTCGTGGCAAGCGGTTCTATCGAAACCAAAAATGCTCTAACTCGTCGAAACTCGGTAAAGGACGTGGATGCCCGCGACAAGCGCGGGCATGACGATGGAGCGGAAAAGCCAGGGGTTATGGGTCCCCGCCTTCGCGGGGACGACCAGCATCAGCCCTCGAACACGTCGGTCGATGCCTTGCCGCTGCGCGGGGTCAGCGTTGCGTCGGCGGGCGGCAGCGGTGCGCCGGAGTCGCGGAAGCGGTTGGTGATCGGATAGCGGCGATCGCGGCCGAAGTTCTTGCGCGTGACCTTCACGCCCGGCGCGGCCTGCCGCCGTTTGTATTCCGCGATGTT
>DATMSE010000055.1:0-20390 GCA_035565575.1 Xanthobacteraceae bacterium | reverse complement strand
GAATTTGTCAACCGGAATGCCGCCCACGTCCCGCGCAGCCAAATCCGGATAAGCTGTCGTCATTCCGGGCGCGAGCGCTTTGCGAGCGAGCCCGGAATCCATAACCCGCTTGCGGTCGCGATGGCTTACCACGTCTATCTTCTTGCCAGCAAAAAGCACGGCACGCTCTATCTCGGCGTCACGAACGACATCGTGCGGCGTCTCCACGAGCATCGTTCCGAGGCAGTCGAGGGATTCACCAAGCGTTACGGCGTCGACAAGCTGGTGTGGTTCGAAATCTACGACGATGCGGCAAATGCCATCGCACGCGAGAAGGAATTGAAGAAATGGCGTCGCGATTGGAAGATCAATCTGATCGAAGAGGCCGATCCCGAGTGGATCGATCTCTATCGCGGGATCGCAAGCTGAGGTTGCCCGATGCGCTTCTTCAATAAAGGCCGGTCAGCCATAGCGCCGCCGTCATTCCGGGGCACGAGCATTTTCGCGAGTGAGCCCGGAATCCATACCCCCTGGCGTTTGAAGATCACGCACGAACGCAAACACAGGGCGTATGGATTTCGGGCCCGCACCAAGCGGCGCTTCCCGGAATGACAGCAAATCCGGCGATGCGCTGGGCGCGATACCACTCCTGAAGAAACAATATCGCTGCGCATTTCGCGTTTGCTGCGCGGGGATTGCGCCATCTTCGAAAAGGGATGGATTGCCGGATCAAGGTCCGGCAATGACGAACAAAAACCCCGGCGTTTCGCCGGATTTTGCAATCGTCTGAGCGGGGATTTGCCCTATGCCAACTCTCGCCTCACAGGCGAAGGAGGGAGTTAGGCGCGGCACACGAGGCAAAACAAAAGGCCCGGTGCGCACCGGGCCTTTCGCATTTCGATATTCGCCTGAGCGAGGATTTGCCCCCACCTCACCCTCCCCCGCAAGCGGGGGAGGGTGAGGAGAGCTTAGAAATCCATGCCGCCCATGCCGCCGCCCGGCATCGCCGGAGCAGGGGTGTTCTTCTTCGGCAGTTCGGCGATCATCGCTTCGGTGGTGATGAGCAGCGAAGCCACCGAGGCTGCGTTCTGGATCGCGGCGCGCACCACCTTGGTCGGGTCGATGATGCCCTTCGAGACCAGGTTGACGTATTCGCCGGTCTGCGAGTCGAAGCCGTACGAATACTGATCCTTCTCGAGGATCTTGCCGACGATAACCGAGCCGTCCTCGCCCGCATTGACGGCGATCTGGCGCGCCGGAGCAGAGAGCGCCTTGCGGACGATCTCGACGCCGGTCTTCTGGTCGTCGTTCTGGGTGCGGATCTTCTTGAGCTGCTCGGAGGCGCGGAGCAGGGCGACGCCGCCGCCCGGCAGGATGCCTTCCTCGACCGCCGCGCGGGTCGCATGCATCGCGTCATCAACGCGATCCTTGCGCTCCTTCACCTCGACCTCGGTCGCGCCGCCGACGCGGATCACCGCGACGCCGCCGGCGAGCTTGGCCAGACGCTCCTGCAGCTTCTCGCGGTCGTAGTCCGAGGTGGTCTCCTCGATCTGCGCCTTGATCTGCGCGACGCGGGCGTCGATGTCGGCCTTCTTGCCGGCGCCGTTGACGATCGTGGTGTTCTCCTTGTCGATCATCACCTTCTTGGCGCGGCCCAGCATCTGCAGCGTGACGTTCTCGAGCTTGATGCCGAGGTCTTCCGAGATGGCCTGGCCGCCGGTCAGGATCGCGATGTCCTGCAGCATGGCCTTGCGGCGGTCGCCGAAGCCCGGCGCCTTGACGGCGGCAACCTTCAGGCCGCCGCGCAGACGGTTGACGACGAGCGTGGCCAGCGCCTCGCCCTCGACGTCCTCGGCGACGATGACGAGCGGCTTGCCCGACTGCACCACGGCTTCCAGCAGCGGCAGCATTTCGTTCAGCGAGGAGAGCTTCTTCTCGTTGATGAGGATATAGGCGTCGTCGAACTCGACGCGCATCTTGTCGGCGTTGGTGACGAAGTAGGGCGAGATGTAGCCGCGGTCGAACTGCATGCCCTCGACGACGTCGAGCTCGGTGTCGAGCGACTTGGCTTCCTCGACGGTGATGACGCCTTCGTTGCCGACCTTCTTCATCGCCTCGGCGAGGAACTTGCCGATCTCGGTGTCGCCGTTGGCGGAGATGGTGCCGACCTGCGCGATCTCCTCGTTGGAGGTGACCTTCTTCGAGTTCTTCTTCAGATCCTCGACGACGGCTTCCACCGCGAGGTCGATGCCGCGCTTCAGATCCATCGGGTTCATGCCGGCGGCAACCGACTTGGCGCCTTCCTTGACGATCGCCTGGGCGAGCACGGTGGCGGTGGTGGTGCCGTCGCCGGCGAGATCGGCCGATTTGCTGGCCACTTCGCGCACCATCTGCGCGCCCATGTTCTCGAACTTGTCGTCAAGCTCGATTTCCTTGGCGACGGTGACGCCGTCCTTGGTGATGCGCGGCGCGCCGAACGACTTGTCGAGCACGACGTTGCGGCCCTTCGGGCCCAGCGTCACCTTCACCGCGTTGGCGAGGATGTCGACGCCGCGCAGCATCTTGTCGCGAGCCTCGACGCCGAATTTGACTTCTTTGCTAGCCATGTAGGTTTTCCTTCGTTGGGGTCGTCGTCACCCTGAGGTGCGAGGCAACGAAGTTGTCGAGCCTCGACGAGTGACGGGTTGGCGGAGCGTCATCCTTCGAGGCCCGACCTGCGGTCGGGCGCCTCGGATGACGAGACGTCGACTTAAGCGGCCTTCTTCTTGACGGCAGAGTCCTCGAGAACGCCCATGATGTCGCTCTCCTTCATGATCAGCAGCTCCTGGCCGTCGATCTTGACCTCGGTGCCGGACCACTTGCCGAACAGCACGCGGTCGCCGACCTTGAGGTCGATGGGGACCAGCTTGCCGGCTTCATCGCGGCCGCCGGGCCCGACGGCGACGACTTCGCCCTGCGAGGGCTTTTCCTTGGCCGTGTCAGGAATGATGATGCCGCCAGCTGTCTTTTCTTCCGCGTCGATGCGCTTGACCACCACTCGGTCATGAAGCGGACGGAATTTCATGCAGTCCTCCTAAGTTTTTGAAGATACTTGAATTTCTGAATTGGCAATCGCGGACAGCGAGTGCTATCGCGATTGCCTCCGGACATAGGCCGGCAACATTCGTCCGGCAAGGGGGGCGCCGGAAAAAATTAGCACTCAAGATTACCGACTGCCAACAAGCGTTACCCTCTGCTTGTCGGGAGCTTTGGACCGCGCTGGCGGGCAGGGAGGCGGCACCCGGGGCGCCGCGAGGGGAGGCCAGCCCACGCGCACCGTCGCGATCCGCTTCCGCTTCGCGGGCGAGATTGTTAGCACTTGCGGTAAGTCGCTGCTAATGCTTGATATCTCAACAGATTTTTAAACTTTTAGGCTTGTGATCATGCGGTGTCCTGCGTCACATTTCTCGTGTGAGCGCATGTGAGCCGGGTGAATCTCGGTCATCGGTCACCCGTCAGGCGCGCTCCGGATAGGAGGTTTGACATGGTCTCGAAGGACTCGGTCCCGACGCGTGAAGTGTCCGACGATTTTCGCAAGCAGCTCCTCGGCTACGGGCTGACCACGGCGGAAATTCTCTACCGCCGGCCGGATCACCAGTGGCTGCTGCAGTCCTACGTCTGGCAGGCCTATGACCTGTTCCCGAAATTTCCGGCGCTCCAGGACTTTCTCGCGTTCTGGCAGACGTCGCTCGACGGCCCGCTGGTGTCGGTCACGGTGGCGCATTCCAAGCTGATCAAGCCGGCGGAATTGCGCGCGGTCGACGGCGTGTTCCGCCTGCACTGACGGCGAGGCGCGCCCTTTCGTTATGCCGGCGGATTTCGAAACGCTCGAAGTCGCGGACTGAGTTGAGCTGGCCAGGTCGAGACGACCACGCATGTTGGTGCGGTCGTCAGGCGCGTCCACGTCTAACCGCGGCCGACGAAGGGCATCTTGGTCGCCATCACGTTGAGGAACATCACATTGGCGTCGAGCGGCCGCGTCGCCATGAACACCACGGCCTCGGCGACGTTCTGCACGTCCATGCGCGGCTCGATCATCTTGCGCCCGTCGGGCTGCAGCACGCCTTCGGCCATGCGCGCGGTCATCTCGGTCTCCGCATTGCCGATGTCGATCTGGCCGCAGGCGATGTCGTAGGCGCGGCCGTCGAGCGAGGTCGAGCGAGTGAGGCCGGTGATGGCGTGCTTGGTCGAGGTATAGGCCGCCGAGAACGGGCGCGGCGCATAGGCGGAGATCGACCCGTTGTTGATGATGCGGCCGCCGCGCGGCGACTGATCCTTCATGATGCGGAACGCATGCTGCGTGCACAGGAACGGCGCGGTGAGGTTGGTGTCCACCACCGCCTTCCACTGCTCGACGGTGACATCCTCGAACGGCACCGGCGGCGCGCCGATGCCGGCATTGTTGAACAGCACGTCGAGGCGGCCGAAGGTGTCCCTGGTCCTGGCGAACAGCGCGGCGATCGACGCGGGATCGGTCATGTCCGCCGGCACCACCAGCGAATTGCCGAACGCCTTGCCGGCTTCGGCGGTCTCGTTGAGCTTGTCGGCGCGACGGCCGGCGAGCACCACCGCGAAGCCGGCCTTCATCAGCGCCAGCGCGCTTGCCCGTCCGACGCCGGAGCCGGCGCCGGTGACCAATGCGACCTTTGAATCTGCCATGATGTTTCTTCCCTTGCTGATTGGTTGAAAGCGTGGACGCGTGTGCCGAAGCCCGCGCCGCAGGCGGTGCGGGGTCAGGCGCCGGATTTATAGGGCGGATGGGGAATGCTGCGATGGGCGGCGCGCAGCGCCGCCGACCATCGCCGGCGCAGATCGTAGAAATACGGCTCGCCTTCCTCGATGCGGTGACTGAGGTCGGCATCGCAGACATCGTTACGGACGACGAGAATATCGATCGGCAGCCCGACGCCGAGGTTCGAGCGCATGGTGGAGTCCATCGAGATCAAGCCGGCCTTCAGCGCGTCGTAGAGTTCGAGGTCGTAATGCATCGCGCGGTCGAGCACCGGCTTGCCGTATTTGTGCTCGCCGATCTGCAGATAAGGCGTATCCACCGTACACTCGATGAAATTGCCGGCCGGATAGATCATGAAGAGCTGCATCCGCGCGCCCTTGATCTGACCGCCGAACAGGAACGAGACGTCGAAGCTGATATTCTGCGCCTGCAGCGCCGGGCCGTCGGTGGCGTTGACGTGGCGGATGGCGTGGCCGATCCGTTGCGCGGCCTGGAACAGGGTGGGGGCGTTCATCAGCGTTTCGGTCTCACCCGTTTCCGGATTGGGCATGCCTTCCGCCAGCGTACTGAGCACCGATTGGCTGAGCGCGAGATTGCCGGCGCTGGCGATGGCGAGAATCCGCTCGCCGGGATTGGTGAAGATATGCAGCTTGCGGAAGGTGGAGATATTGTCGAGTCCGGCATTGGTGCGCGTGTCAGCGATCATCACCAGGCCGTCGCGCACCAGAATTCCGCAGCAGTAAGTCATCGGCTCTCTCGTCAGGCCCACCCTGATCCGCAGGGCAGGCCGTCCGGTTTTTTAGCATTCGATGTCTGTTTCAGCGAGGCCCCTTTGTGCATAGCGCGCGGCACGGCGAGTGTCGACACAGGGAACATCGCAGGGCAGCGCCGGACACCGCAGGTCCGCTGCAATTGGTGATTATGCGAAACGGAGGTGGCAAGGCCCCGGCCGGCACGATATGCATGCGGGACGGGCTTTTCGGCCCGAAGGGTATCGGAGACGCGAAAACCGCTCGACATTGAGGCAATTGCTGCGAAGCGGAACGGATGCGAAGCTGAAGCGAGCGAGAGGATGGCATGAGCGAGATTGTGACCGCAGGCATTCTGGTTATCGGCGACGAGATTCTGTCCGGCCGCACCAAGGACAAGAACATCGGCTTCATCGCCGACTACCTCACCAATGTCGGCATCGACCTGAAGGAAGTGCGGATCGTCGGCGACGACGAGGCCGACATCGTCGCCGGGCTCGATGCGCTGCGCCATCGCTATACCTATGTCTTCACCACGGGCGGCATCGGCCCGACCCATGACGACATCACCGCCGATTGCGTCGCCAAGGCCTTCGGCGTCGGCATCGACCATCATCCCGAGGTGGTGGCCCGGTTTCGGGAGCGCTTCACCGGACAGGACCTCAATGAAGCACGGCTGCGCATGGCGCGCATCCCGGACGGCGCCGAGCTGATCCAGAGCGCGACCATTCTCGCGCCGGGATTCATGATCGGCAATGTCATCGTGATGGCGGGCGTGCCGTCGATCATGCAGGCGATGATGGATATCGTCGCGCCGAAGCTGAAGACCGGCGTTCGCATGCTGTCGGAATCGGTGCGGGCCAACGCGCGCGAAGGCGACATCGGCGGACCGCTGCGCGAGATCGCCAATGCGCATCCCGATACAATCATCGGCAGCTATCCGTTCCTCGATGAAAACCAGCAGCCGAACACCAATCTCGTGGTGCGCTCGCGCGATCAAGCCAAGCTCGATGCGGCGATGGACGCGGTGAAGGCGATGATCGCCGGCCTGAAGGTCTCACATTGAGGGCAATTCGATGAGTCAGGGCAGACATGAACTGACCGACCGCGAGAAGGCCGAGAAGGCGTTCCCGGTATCATGGGATCAGTTTCATCGCGACGCGCGCGTGCTGGCGTGGCGGCTCAACGATGCCGGCCCGTTCCATGCGCTTGCGGCGGTGACCCGGGGTGGCCTGGTGCCGGCGGCGATCGTCGCGCGCGAGCTCGGCCTGCGCACCATCGACACCATCTGCCTTGCGAGCTACGACCATACCACGCGCGGCGACATCAAGCTGCTGAAGGGTGTGTCCGATCAGGTGACGCAATTGTGCGGCGCGGGCGGCAAGGGACTGCTGATCGTCGACGATCTGGTCGATACCGGCACCACGGCGCGCGCCGTGCGCGAGATGTTTCCGCTGGCGCATCTGGCGGCGGTCTATGCCAAGCCGATGGGCAAGCCGCTGGTGGATACCTTCATCACCGAGGTGTCGCAGGACACCTGGATTTTCTTTCCCTGGGACACCGGGCTGTCGTTCCAGCCGCCGATCCGCGACGGCGCGGCGTAATGGTGATGGCGCGACGATTTGTTTGAGGTCACACGCGGGCTTGACCCGCGTGTCCATCTGTTTTGAAAAGGATGGATTGCCGGATCAAGTCCGGCAATGACGCGTATCGTGCGGTTCAGCATTCGCTCAATCGGATCGTTCCAGATGCCCCTGCAAAACCGCGTCACGCCGATGGGCGATATCGTCGCCGTGCCGCAGCGCGGCACCTTCATGGGCAATCGCGGCATCATCCACGATCCGGCGACGCGGACGCTGCTGAGCCGCCGCTGGAGCACGAAGGCGTGGATCATCTGCGTCTGCGAGTTTCGCGGCTGGCGGCGCGCGGTGATGGCGCGGCGGAGCTGGACCGAACTGTTCTTCCTCGACGAGGCGAGCGCGCTGGCGGCGGGGCATCGGCCCTGCTTCTTCTGTCGCCGCGCGGACGCCAACAGGTTTCGCGCGGCATGGGCGGAAGGCCATGCCGTGCCGCCGCCGCGCGCGAGCGAGATGGACGAGGTGCTGCACGGCGAGCGTCTCGACAGGCGTGTGAAACGGCTGCATCCATTGCGCGAACCGGTGGAGGCATTACCGGACGGTGCGATGATTCAGGCCGGTGGCGAGACGTTGCTGATCGTCAAAGGCAAGGCATTGCGCTGGTCGTTCGATGGCTATCAGCCGGCCAACATGCCGGCCGGCGACGTGCAACTGATCACGCCGCCATCGACGTTGCGCGCGCTTGTTGCCGGCTATCGGCCGGTGTTGCATTCGAGTGCAGCGATTGCATCATCCTGAGTCTCTGGACGCAAGGTTGTTTTTGAGACGGACGCGCAACACAAAGATCGTCGTCCCCGCGGAGGCGGGGACGACGCTGAGATTGTTGATATTATGAACTAGGAATTACCCCAGCCGCTCCCTCGCCAATTTCGCGCCAGTCCCAAGCGCATTCAGTTTTGCCTCCGCGATGTCGCGGCGCATCGGCGCCATGCCGCAATTGGTGGTGAGCACGACGCGTTCCTTCGGCGCAAATCTCAGCACCGCTTCGACGGTGCGCACGATATCCTCCGCCGTCTCCACCGCGTCGCTGGCGACGTCGATGACGCCGGCCTGAATCACCTTGCCGTCCAGGAGCCGAAGCAGATCGAGCGGCACGCGGGAATTGACGCATTCGATCGCGACCTGCTGGATGGCGCTTTGCGCAATGGCCGGGAAGATCTGTTCGTATTGCCGCCACTCGGCGCCGAGCCCGCTCTTCCAGTCGATATTGGCCTTGATGCCGTAGCCGTAGCAGATATGCACCGCGGTGGCGCAGGAGAGGCCTTGTGCCGCACGCTCCAGCGCCTTGATGCCCCAGTCGTTGACCTCGGCCATGTAGACGTTGAACGCCGGCTCGTCGAACTGGATGACGTCGACGCCGTCGGCTTCCAGCGCGCGGGCCTCGGCATTGATCAGTTCGGCGAAGGCGAAGGCCATCTCGACGCGGTCGCCGTAGTGCCGGTCGGCGATGGTATCGATCAGCGTCATCGGGCCGGGCAGGGTGAACTTCAATCGCCGGCGGGTGTGAGCCCGCGCGGTGCGCGCCTCCGCGGCATGCACGCGGCCCTTGAGCCGCAACGGCGCCACCACTTGCGGGACCATCGCTTTGTAGCGGTCGTTGCGGATGCCCATCTCGACCTTGTTGACGAAATCGATGCCCTCGACGTTTTCGAGGAAGCCGTGGACGAAATGCTGCCGCGACTGCTCGCCTTCGGTGACAATATCGAGACCGGCATCTTCCTGCAGCTTCAGCGCCAGAAGGGTGGCATCGCGCTTGGCGCGCAGCAGCTCCTCGCCCGCGGATTTCCAGGGGGCCCAGAGCATGGCTGGTTCGGCGAGCCATTCGGGTTTCGGCAGCGAGCCGGCATTGGTGGCTGGAAACAGCATGAATTCGGCCTCCCGGGAAAATATCCGCGCGATGCGATGTTTTGTGTGCGCTCTGACAGGCCCATCTGTGCCATGCCCGAGGCGCTGCGTACATATGCTGCGATGGGGTGTTGGTCGAACTGCGTGGAGGGGGGTAGGATATCGCCGAACCTCGCGTGCGGATGACCGATGATCGACCTGCATTATGCGCCGACGCCAAACGGCTGGAAGATCTCGATCATGCTCGAGGAACTGGGCGTTCCTTATCGCGTGATCCCGGTCGATATCCGGGCCGGCGACCAGTTCAAGCCGGAATTTCTCGCCATCAGCCCCAACAATCGCATTCCGGCGATCGTCGATCACGCGCCCGCGGATAGCGGTGAGCCGATGTCGGTCTTCGAGACCGGCGCGATCCTGATCTATCTCGCCGAGAAAACCGGACGTTTGCTGCCGGCGGAGATGCGGGCCCGCTCGCGCGTGATTCAGTGGGTGATGTGGCAGATGGGCGGCCTCGGGCCGATGCTGGGCCAGCACGGCCATTTTCTGCTCTATGCCAGCGAGAAGATCCCTTACGCGATCGATCGCTACCGCCGCGAAGCCGCGCGGCTCTATGGCGTGCTCGATACGCAGCTCGGCAAGACCGGGCGCTTCATCGCCGGCGATTATTCGATCGCCGACATCGCGTGCTTTCCGTGGACCATGACGCACAAGGCGCAGGGCTTCACGCTCGACGATTACCCCAACGTCAAGCGCTGGTACGCCGACGTGCGGGCGCGGCCGCAGGTGCAGGCCGGCTTGGCGATCGGGAAGTTCGTCAAGGAGCCGTTCAGCGAAGATGCGCGGCGGATCATGTTTGGAACGGGCGTCGCGGCGTCAGCGCCGGCGTCCTGAGCGCTTGCATTCCGTGCCACACGGGGTGAAGAGACATATCGAGGCTTCGATGTGGATGCGGACATGAAAGTGATGAGGTCGACTTTTCGATGATTGAATTCTTTTTTGATTGTTCCAGTCCCTGGACGTATCTCGCCTTTCATAACATTCAGCCGCTCGCCAAGGAGCTCGACATTCCGATCACATGGCGGCCCTTTCTGGTCGGCGGCGTGTTCAACACCATCAATCCCAGCGTCTATGCCTCGCGCGAGAAGCCGGTGGTGCCGAAGGCGCGCTATATGAAGAAAGACCTTGCGGACTGGGCGCGCTCCGCCGGGCTTGCCATCAAGTTTCCGCCCACCGTGTTTCCGGTGAACAGCGTGAAGGCGATGCGCGGCTGCATCTGGCTCGGCAACGAGGCGATGGTGCCGTTCGCCACCGCGGTGTTCAAAGCCTATTGGGGCGATGATCAGGACATCTCGCAGGATGCGGTGCTCGGCGACATCTGCAAGGCGACCGGGATCGATTCCGGGAAATTCTTTGCCGGCATCGGCGAGCAAACCGTCAAGGATCAGCTCAAGGCCAATACCGACGAAGTGATCGCGCGCGGCGGCTTCGGCTCCCCGACCATTTTCGTCGACAAGACCGACATGTATTTCGGCAACGACCGCTTGCCGCTGATCCGCGAGGCGATCCTGCGTCGCAAGGCAGGCAAAAGCTGATGGCGCGCGCAGTCGTCTGCCGCGAACTCGGCCCGCCGGAAGTCCTGCGCGTCGAAACCGTCTGCGCGACGCCGCTGGCGCCCGGAAAGGTTCGCGTCGCCGTTCGCGCCGCCGGACTGAACTTTCCCGACATCCTGATGGTGGCGGGGCAGTATCAGTTCAAGCCCGACCTTCCGTTCATTCCCGGAATGGAGGCGGCCGGCGATGTCATCGAGATCGGCAGCGACGTGCGCGGCATCAGCGTCGGCGAACGCGTCATCGTCAAGCTGCGTCACGGCGGCTTTGCCGAACGCGTTGCGACCACGCCCGACCATCTCGCGCCGCTGCCCTCGACCTTCGACTATGCGGAGGGCGCGACCTTCCTCGCGGCGCACGGCACGGCCTATCATGCGCTGGTCGATCGCGCGCAGGTCAAGCCGGGCGAGGTGCTGCTGGTGCACGGCGCCGGCGGCGGCGTCGGGCTGGCGGCGGTGGAGATCGGCAAGCTGCTCGGTGCGACGGTGATCGCGGCAGCATCCAGCGAGAAGAAGCTGGCGGTGGCGAAGGCGCGCGGCGCCGATCACCTGGTGCTGTACAAGCGCGAGCCGTTTCAGGATGCGGTGAAGCGCATCACGGACGGGCAGGGCGCCAATGTGGTGTTCGATCCGGTCGGCGGCGAGGTTTTCGAGAACAGCGTGCGCTGTATCGCCTGGGGGGCGCGGCTGCTGGTGATCGGGTTCACCGGCGGCATCGGGTTGGCGAAAACCAACCTGATCCTGATCAAGGGCGCCAGCGTGCTGGGCGTGCGCGCCGGCGAGGCGATCCGGCGCGATCCGGCGCTCGGACAGGCGCGGCTGAAAGCCCTGACCGAATGGGCGGAGGCCGGGCGCGTGCGCCCCAACGTGTCGCATCGCCTGCCATTGGAAGATGTCGCCAAGGCGATGCGGCTTCTGATCGACCGCAAGGCCATCGGCCGCGTCGCGCTGACGATGGAGTGAGGCTTCCTCGCCCCGCTTGCGCAGCGGTCCGGGGCGAGGAGATCGGCTTCGCCGCACGCGTGTCCTCACCTGGCATGCGTCGCATGCCGACCTCTCCCCGTCGGAACGGGGAGAGGTCAATGCATCACTTATAGTCCCGCTCGCTCCACCACGGGAAATAGTCGGGCATATCGGCCGACACCTTGTCCTTGAACTGCGCCGGCCGCTTTTCCAGAAACGACGTCACGCCTTCCTTGACGTCGGCGGAGCGGCCGCGCGCGTAGATGCCGCGGCTGTCCACCTTGTGGGCTTCCATCGGATCGTCCGCACCCATCATGCGCCACATCATCTGGCGGATCAGCGCCACCGAGACCGGCGCGGTCTTGTCGATGAAGCTGCGCGCCAGTTCGCGCGCTGTCGGGATCAGCTGATCCGGCGGCACCACGCGGCTGACGAGCCCGCCGGCGAGCGCCTCCTGCGCCGGAAACACGCGGCCGGAGTAGCACCATTCCAGCGCCTGCGAGATGCCGACGAGGCGCGGCAGAAACCAGCTCGACGCCGCTTCCGGCACGATGCCGCGCTGCGAGAACACGAAGCCGAAGCGCGCGGTGTCGGACGCGATGCGGATATCCATCGGCAGTTGCATGGTGACGCCGATGCCGACGGCGGGACCGTTCACCGCCGCGATCACCGGCTTCAGGCATTTGAAGATGCGCAGCGTCACCTGGCCGCCACCGTCACGGATATTGGGATCGCTGTAGTCGACACCGCCGCCGGCGAGGCGCTTGGCCGGCCCGCGCTTGGCGTCGCGATCGAAGGTGTCGGCGCCGGAGGACAGGTCGGCGCCGGCGCAGAACGCGCGGCCGTCGCCGGTGACGATGATGGCGCGCACATTGTCATCCGCGTCGGCCTTGTCGAAGGCGTCGATCAGTTCCTGCATCATCGTCTGATTGAAGGCGTTGAGCTTCTCGGGGCGGCTCAAGGTGATGGTCAGGATCTGGTCGGCGACGTCGTATTTGATGGTCTCGTAGGCCATAGAGAGTCCTCTGTTGAATTTTGGTTCTAGCGATTGTCGTCATCCTGAGGTGCGAGCAGCGAGCCTCGAAGGATGATGTCGATGTGTTCGGCCGTTCATCCTTCGAGGGCGCCGCTTCGCGACGCCGCCTCGGAATGACGGACCAACTCAGTCTTTCGGCGGCAGCGGCCATGGTTTCTGCGGACCGCGCAGGCTTTCGAACGCTTTCGCCATACGCAGCACGCCGAGATCGTCGAAGCGGCGGCCGATGATCTGCACGCCGATGGGAAATCCGTCCGCGTCGTAGCCGCCGTTGATCGACACCGCGGGATTCTCCGCCATGTTCCACGGCACCGTATAGATGATGTGCTCGAAGGGCCGTGCCGGATCGTTGCGCGGCGCGGCGAGCTCAGCCGCGAACTTCACCACCGGCGACACCGGCGAGATCACGTAATCGAGGCCGGCGAACAGTTGCGCCGCGGCAGCGCGGATTGCCATGGTGGCGTTGAAGCCGCGAACTACTTCGACGCCGGAGAGTTTGGCGCCAGCCTCCGCCCATTGATAGATGTAGGGAAGGGCCTTCTTGCGAACCTCTTCCGGCATCCGCGAGAGATCGTCCCAGGCCCGCGCGCGCCAGAAGGCATCGAGGCCATCCAGCATCTCGCGCGTCATCACGCCGGACACTTCCTTCACCGCCGCGCCGGCGGATTCAAACGCGCGCGCGGCAGCCTTCACGGTGGCGCGCACCTCGTCCTCCAGCTTGTCGCCGAAACCGAGATCGAGAATGAGGCCGATGCGCTTGCCTTTCGACGAGGCCTCGAGCGCCGGCCAGTCGATGTCGGCGGGCGGCAGGCTCATGCTGTCGCGCGGATCGGGCTGCGACAGCACGCTCATCAGCAGCGCGGCGTCGTCCACGGTGCGCGTCATCGGCCCGGTGACGCGGCCGACATAGGGCGGATCGATCGGCACGCGGCCGAGGCTCGGCTTCAGCGCGACGAGGCCGCACCAGCAGGCCGGCAGCCGCACCGAGCCGCCGATGTCGGTGCCGAGATGCAGCGGGCCATAGCCGGCCGCGCCGGCCGCGCCCGCGCCAGCGCTGGAGCCGCCGGGATTCATCCGCACGTCCCACGGATTGCGGGTGAGGGGATGGAAACTCGACAATCCCGACGACAGCATGCCGTAGTCGGGCATCGTGGTCTTGGCGAAGATCACCGCGCCCGCTTCGCGCAGCCGCGCCGCCGGCGGCGCATCGATCGGCGCCGGCGTCAGCAGCGTGGTGGCGGCGCCGAGCGGGACCGGCACGCCCTTGGTCGCGATGTTCTCCTTGATGGTGGCCGGCACGCCGTCCAGCGAACCGATCGGCTCGCCTTTGTGCCATCGTTCGGTCGACGCCTTCGCCGCGGCGCGTGCGGCATCGGGATCGTAGGCGTAGAGCGCCTGAATATGTGGCTCCCACCTGGCGATGTGGGCGATGACGTCCTCCAGCACCTCGCTGGGCGAGAATGCCCTGCCGTGATAGCCGGCGAGCAGTTCGACGGCGGACAGATCGTGCAGTGCCGTCATGCCGACACCGGCAGGCGGGTTTCGATGATGCGCGCGAACATGCTGGCGCCGATCGGCAGGATCTTGTCGTCGAGCACATAGCCGGGATTGTGCACCGGCACCGAGCCGTCATGGCCGAGCCAGAAATAAGCGCCGGGCACGGCATGCAGCATGTCGGCGAAGTCCTCGCTGCCCATCTTCGGCCGCGCCTTGGTGAACACCTTCGCCGGATCGACGACATTGCGCGCGACATCGGCGACCACCTTGGAGTGTTCCTCGCTGTTGATCAGCACGCTGAAGATATCGCGGATGTCCACCTTGATCTCAACCTGGAACGCCTGCGCCATGCCCGCCGCGATGGTGCGCATGCGCTCGCGGATCATGTTGCGGACTTTGTCGGAGAACGCGCGCACGGTGCCCGACAGCACCGCCTCGTTGGGGATCACGTTATAGGCGGAGCCGGCATGAATCTTGGTGATCGACAGCACCGCGGATTGCAGCGGATCGACGTTGCGGCTGACGATGCTCTGCAGCGCCTGTCCGAGATTCATCGCGATCACCACCGGATCGCGCGATTGCTCCGGCATCGCGCCATGCGCCCCGAAGCCGGTGATGGTGATGTCGAAGAAATCGGCGCCGGCCATGCAGGGGCCCGGGAAAATGGCGAGCTCGCCGTGGTTGAGGTCCGGCGCGTTGTGCAGGCCGTAGATTTCGTCGCACGGAAATTTCTCGAACAGCCCGTCCTTGATCATGGCGCGGGCGCCGCCGAGTCCTTCTTCCGCCGGCTGAAAGATGAAATGCACGGTGCCGTCGAAGTTGCGGGTCTCGGCGAGATAGCGCGCGGTGCCGAGCAGCATGGTGGTGTGGCCGTCATGGCCGCAGCCGTGAAAGCGGCCGGGAATGGTGGAGCGCCATGTTAGATTGGTGTTTTCCTCCATCGGCAGCGCATCCATGTCGGCGCGCAAGCCGATCCGCCGCGTTCCGTTGCCCTTGCCCTTGAGGACGCCAACCACGCCCGTGCCGCCGAGCCCGCGATGCACCTCGATGCCCCATTGGGCGAGCTTTTCGGCGACGATGCCCGAGGTGCGTTTCTCTTCGAAGCCGATTTCCGGATGCGCGTGCAGATCGTGGCGAATGGCGGTCAGTTCCTCGGCAAAAGCTTCGATACGCTCGACGGTGGGCATGATGTTATCCGTTGCAGACAGAGGGGAGACGGGGCTGACTCGAAAAGCGCGGAGCGCGAGGCCGGCGCGACGTCGCAGCAAGCGACGCGGCGGATGCGGGCGCGGGAAGACAAAGCGTTGCTCGCCTTTTGTTGTGACAGGAGGCCGGTCGCATACGGCATCATCGGCCGCAGTTTTGCCGCAAGTCAAGAGAGGCGGGCGCAATGCTGACGGCGTGCCGACGCGCGTCCGCCCGCTCATGTCGGAGGACGAAATTTTCCGCTCGCCGGATGAATGACCGTCCGCCTAGCCGGTCGGCCCCTCGACGTCAGGCGCTTTCGGATCGGGCAGCACGCCGCTTCCCGGCGTTTTCTCGTTGTCGGTCTGCGACGGTTTGCCGTGCGGACCGGCTGGAGGCAGCTTCTGATCCGACTTCGGCTGCTTGTCGACGTCGCGATTGGCGGGGTTGTGAGTCATGACGCTCCAACGCGCCGCGCAATCATCCGTTCCATGAGCGGGGAACCGGGACGCCGCGGCCTCGTTGATGAAAGGACATTCTCGCAGCGGCGCCGGATGCGCGGCCGCGGATCGCGATCAGGCGGATGGAGACGGTCATGACGGAGGTGCGGCAGACCCCGCAGCAGTTTCAGAATGGCGAAAGCTATCAGGCGCGCTCGGCGGCGGTTCTTGTCGACGTGCTGCGCACCGGGGTGCGCGCCGCGCCATTGACGATGCTGGTGGTGGCGTTCCTCGCCGGCGCCATGCTGTTCTCGGGTCGGCGCGACTGATGCGCAAGGCGAGATCTGGTGCGGGCGACCGGAATCGAACCGGTACAGGCCTTGCGGCCCTACGGATTTTAAGTCCGTTGCGTCTACCAGTTTCGCCACGCCCGCCTGGCTGTTTTCTCTAGCGTTTATCCGCTCCGGTCAACCGGTGTTTTGCAACGTCCGCCGCGTGTTGTGCCGAGCGCGGGGAGGGAATTGTCACGGCTCGCGTCGCGCGGGAGCGTGCATCGCGGCGATCCGTCCGCTCCGGCGCGCGGACAGCTTGTGCTAACTTCATCCCGGAATCGTTGGATCGACGCGAGCCGAGGGGCGGAACGGTGAACACCGAACAGGGCGTCCTGCGCATTTCGATTGCCGTCACAATCCTGCTCGCCGGCGTCGGCATTCTGTTCGGCCTGTTGTCCGGATCGTTCGCGATCGTATTCGACGGCTTCTACGCGTTGATCGATGCGATCATGACCATCGTGGCGCTGCTGGTGTCCAATCTGATCGCGGCCTCGACCGCAGGCAGCCCCGGCAGCAGCAAGCTGATCAAGCACTTCACCATGGGCTTCTGGCATCTCGAACCCATGGTGCTGGGGCTGAACGGGGTTCTGCTCACCGGCGCCGCGATCTATGCGCTGATCAACGCGATCGGCAGCATCATGGCCGGAGGACGGCATCTCGCCTTCGATGTCGCCATCGTTTACGCGGTGGTGACATTGGTGATCGCGATGGGCATGGCGATCTTCGGCCGGATGGCGAACAAGACGCTGCAATCGGATTTCGTGGCGCTCGATGCCAAGGCCTGGTTCATGTCGGCGGCCCTGACCGCGGCGCTGCTGGTCGCGTTCGTGTTCGGCTACCTGATCCAGGGATCGCGGTGGCAGTGGATGTCGCCTTATGTCGACCCGGTGGTGCTGGCGCTGGTGTCGATCGTCATCATCCCGATTCCGGCCGGAACCATCAAGCAGGCGCTGGCCGATATCCTGCTGGTCACGCCGGCCGATCTCAAGCAGCGGGTGGACGAGGTCGCGAGCGCCGTCGTGAAGCGTTACGGATTTTTGTCATATCGCGCCTATGTCGCGCGGGTGGGCCGCGGCCGGCAGATCGAACTCTACTTCATCGTGCCGAGCGACTGGCCGGCGAAGAAGCTGGAGGAATGGGATCGCATCCGCAACGAGATCAGCGATGAAATCGGCGACGAGAATCCGGATCGCTGGCTGACGATCGCCTTCACCACCGATCCCGAATGGGCCGAGTGACCGGCGGCGCTGCGGCTTCCGGCCCGGACCGCTGGCAGTATTGCCCGCGCGCGCGTCCGGCCGTGGGTGCGAATGCCGCCATGTCGCGGGACATGGCGGCATCGGGTGCCGGCGCCGGACTACCAGTGGCGATGCCAGCCGCGGCCGTGCCACCCGCCATGCCAGCCACCATAGAAGCGTGGCCCATAGCCGTAATAGTACGGGCGGGGCGGTCCGTAATAATAGCCGTAAGGACGGTAATAGTAGTTCGGCCGCCACCAGCAGTGGCCCCAGGCGTTACAGACCCAGCGCACCTGGTCGACGCTGGAGACCTGGCCGGCGGCCGGCAGGCCATTCGGCATGGCTGCCGCCGCGGTGCCGGCGCTCAGGGCCAGCCCGCCGATCGCTGCCAGCCCCAACAATGCTGACCTGAATGTCATGACACATGCTCCTTCAAGACTGCCCCCAGACGCGCGGCAGTCTATCAGCACAAAGATGAATCCAATTTGAAGTCGCCGGTTAGTGTCAATTCATCAGCGTGAACAGGGCGGCCGTGGTGGTGCCGCCCGGACCGGGAGGATCACGCCTTGGGTCTGAAGGGTGCGCCGTTCGGCTTGACGCGGATGCCGGGGCGCAGCCGCGTCCAGGGCAGCGACGCGGTGTCGGCCGGCATCGCACCCGGCGCGGCGCAGATCAGCAGCGTTTCGGCGATCGGCTCGAAGTCGGCGCGGAAATGCACCGAGCTTTTGTTGACGAGGATCGCCTGTTCGGTCGGCTCGATGCCGACATAGCGATACATCGCCTGATCGGCGAGCTGCGCCTTGTGCGACGATACCACGACGCGGACGTCGTCGATGCGCAGGCAGGCGGACGGGCCCATGTCCATGTCGCGACCGCCGTAGTAGGGGCCCGGCGCCTTGAAATGGCCATCCGACAGTTTCTCGACGATGAACGTCGCTTCGTAGGGCGCATCTCCGGGAATGCCGGACTTGCCGCCGAGTGCAAGCGTTATGCTTGCGCCTTCGCCGGCCGCGTGGGCCGCTTTCGCGGACGCGGGGTCGTAGATCGCGCCGGTCGCGGCGCGCGTCGCCTTGTTGCGCACCAGCGCGCGCAGCATGCCGGTGGTATCGGAATCGCCGCCGGCGCCGGGATTGTCCTGCGTGTCGGCGATCACGATCGGTTTTCGCGCGGCCTTGGCCAGTTGCATCGCGTGCTGCACGCCTTCGTCGGGCGTATAGATTTTTCCGTCGAAGTCATCCTCGTGAGCGATGACGCGTTGCGCGATCGCGTCGGCTGCCGCGTCGGCATCCGCCTGCGTGCGGCCATAGGCGAACACGGTGGGGCCGCAGCCGGGGAAATCGGCGGCGGGAAAACCCGGCGCGAACGACAGCGTCGGCACCGCGTCGTTCTCCAATGCCGCGAGCTTGTCGTAAATGCCCTTGGTCGGTTGATCGAAGGTGCATTGCCAGCTGATCGGGATCAGGAACGGCAACTGCCGGAACGCTCTCGCGAAGCGCTGTTTGCTGTCCAGCAGCAGCGCGAGATGTTTCGCCGAGGCGCGGCCGGTGTCCGCCATGTCGATATGCGGATAGGTGCGATAGGCGATCAGCGCGTCGGCGTGCTCGACCATCTCGGGCGTGACATTGGCGTGCAGGTCGAGGCTCACAACGAGCGGCAGGTCGGGGCCGATCACCTTGCGCACGCGCGCCAGCAACTCGCCTTCGCCGTCGTCGAGATGTTCGGTGACCATCGCGCCGTGCAGGTCGAGATAGACCGCGTCGAGCGCGCCGGCATTGGCGATGCCGTCGACCATTTCCCCCGCGACGCGCTCATAGGCATCCTTCGTCACGTGCGCGCATGGGCTGGCGCCGCAGGCGATGGTCGGGATCAGCTCCCAGCCGCGCCCGACCGCGTCGTCGACGAAACCGGCGAGCCCGACATTGATGCCGCGCATCACCTTCAGCACGTCGGAGCCGTGAGTCATCGCCGGCCAGCCGCCGCCGTGAACGAAATCGGCATAGGTCGCCTTGGTGGGCGCGAAGGTGTTGGTCTCGTGCAAAAAGCCGCCGACGGCGATACGTGTCATGAAGTCATTCCGATGAAGTGTCGCTGCGCGACAACGTTAGTCGCGTCATTGCGGGGAGCGCAAGCGACGAAACGTCATCCTGAGGTGCGAGCGGCGCATGCCGCGAGCCTCGAAGGATGGGCCGTCGCCTTCGAGGCTATCGCTACGCGATAGCACCTCAGGGTGACGGCTCCGATTGCGTCAACCTATACCGCGTCCGGCGATGCCAAGGCACTGTGCACATTCACCGGCCGGAAATTCGCAAAATCCCAGTGGCGGCCGGGGGCGGCTTCGAGCAATTGCTTCGTATAGGTCTGTTGCGGATTGGTGAGAATTTCACCGGCGGGGCCCTGTTCGACCACGCGGCCGTGCTGCATCACCACCACCTCGTCGCAGATTTGCGCGGCGACGCGCAGGTCGTGGGTGATGAACAGCAGCGCGATGCCGAGCCGCTGTTGAATTTCATCCAGCAGATCGAGCACTTGCGCCTGCACCGAGACGTCGAGCGCCGACACCGCTTCGTCCGCCACCAGCACGTCGGGGTCGAGCGCCAGCGCGCGGGCGATCGCGATGCGCTGGCGCTGGCCGCCGGAGAACTGGTGCGGATAGCGCGTGATGGCGTCCGCCGGCAGGTCGACCAGTTCGAGCAGTTCGCCGGCGCGCTTGATCGCGTCCGCATGCGGCACGCCGTAGTTCACCGGTCCTTCGGCGATGGTCTCGCCGACGGTGACGCGCGGGTTGAGCGAGCGATAGGGGTCTTGAAACACGATCTGGATGCGCTTGCGATGCGGGCGCAGGGCAGGGCGCGACAGCGTCGAGATATCGTGGCCGCCGAGGCGGACATCGCCCGAGGTCGGATCGATCAGGCGCACGATGCAGCGCGCGACGGTGGATTTGCCCGAGCCGCTCTCGCCGACGATGCCGAGCGTGCGGCCCTTGCGCAGCGTCAGCGTGACGTTTTGGGCGGCCGCGACTTCGCGGGCGTCGCCGAACAGCGAACGCTGCCGGTAGATCTTGTTGAGGCCATTGGTTTCGAGAACGATCGGCTCGCTGCTGGCGGGGCGCGAC
>DATMSE010000054.1:0-10142 GCA_035565575.1 Xanthobacteraceae bacterium | reverse complement strand
GTGCTCTACCACTGAGCTACGGCAGCAAATGCCACATCAAGGCCAGCCATTTGAGGCTGCGCCGAGGCGGCCGATCCTTGCCACAAGGCTTCCTGGGGTGCAAGCGTCGACGCAGGAAATTGGGCCGATCGGGGAAAAATTGCCGTCAATGCGCCGCCGCGGCGGCTTTCAGAGCCATCAGTTGCGGCCCGATTCGGTTCCCCATCGCTTCCGCAAGTGCCTGCAAGGCCTTCAGCGGACGGATCATGACTTCGAATTCGACCATTTTTCCCGCGGAATCGAATCGGATCAGATCAACGCCCTTCAATTCGAGCTTGCCGATATTGGCGGCGAATTCCAGCGCGACGTCGTGGCTTCCGGCGGTGAATACGCGCTCATAGCGGAAGTTCTCAAAGATCTGCACCACCGTCGTCAGAACCAGCAGGGTCGCCGCACGACCCGGGATGGGACTGTGGACGGCGGGCGAGCGGAAGATAATGTCGTCGGCCAAGAGCGGCGACAGCACGGCCGCGTCACGGGTGGCGACGAAGCGATGCCATTCGGCGACGGTATGCTGTGGCAGCGGAGCCAGCGCGGCGGAGGACATAGGCTATATCTCCGGGTGATTGAGCTTTGCCATGATCCCTATTAAAGGCACGCAACTCCACGCTGGAGATCATCGCGAAATCGCCTGGCATGATGCAGGCATCCGGTGAACCCTGGCAACCCGTTGATGGTTAATTATCCATGTCGGATAACGCAGATCAATCGGACCTCGGCAAATCGCGTGGGCGGCCCGAGCGGGACTCGCGCCGTGACCGGCTGAAGCTTGCGCTGCGTGAAAATCTCAAGCGGCGCAAGGCGCAGGCACGCGGTCGCCACGATGTCTCCGGGACTGAGACCGTTGGTTCCGATGATCCCGATCGGACAGAGCCATAGCCACCTTTAGGAAAAGCGGCGAGACAATCTAGCTTGTTGTTTTGATGTGTTTTCTTCGAGGCGAGCCCTTGGTCCTGCGCGCGCGAGGCAAGTATCGGCTCATCAAATCGCCGCAAATGCCAATGCTTGTAATGATAGGCGAATCGTGGTCTCGGGGAGGCTGCGTCCGCCGCGCATGGGGCATCTGCATCAACCGATCAGTCCAGCGGATTTTGCAATCAGTTATCCGTTCGCCTAAGACTTTGCGCATACAAACCGATGAGAATGTGCTTCAGACCTTCGCTTCATCGCGTCGGCGAGTCCTTCAAGCGGATGTCTGAGCCGCCACACGCGAGTCGTTAGAGATCGAGTCGATAGATATAAAAAGTGTCCTTTCGAATACGAAGTTCGCTGGGGAAGGCGCTATAGGAACGAAGCGAACTTCGGATTTCGGGGCACTTGGCATGGATCGCATTCGTATCGTTGGCGGCAACCAGCTCAACGGCACCATTCCGATCTCGGGCGCGAAGAACGCTGCGCTGCCATTGATGATCGCGAGTTTGTTGACCGATCAGACGCTGATTCTCGACAACGTGCCGCGTCTCGCCGACGTCGCGCAGTTGCAGCGCATTCTCGGCAATCACGGCGTCGATATCATGGCCGCGGGCAAGCGTCCCGGCGATCACGAATATCAAGGCCAGACCCTGCATATCTCCGCAGCCAACATCATCGATACCACCGCGCCTTATGAACTGGTGTCCCGGATGCGTGCATCGTTCTGGGTGATTGCGCCGCTTCTCGCGCGCATGCACGAAGCAAAGGTGTCGCTGCCGGGCGGCTGCGCCATCGGCACGCGGCCGGTTGATCTGCTGATCATGGCGCTGGAAAAACTCGGTGCCGAGATCGCCATCGACGGCGGTTATGTGATTGCGAAGGCGCCGGGCGGCCTGAAAGGCGCCGAGATCGATTTCGCGAAAGTCACGGTGAGCGGCACGCACGTGGCGCTGATGGCGGCAACACTCGCCAAGGGCACCACCGTCATTACCAATGCCGCGTGCGAACCGGAGATTCTCGACGTCGCCGACTGTCTAAACAAGATGGGCGCGCGGATCACAGGCGCCGGCACGCCGCGTATCACGGTCGAAGGCGTCAGCAAGCTCGGCGGCGCGCGACACACCGTGCTGCCGGACCGCATCGAGACCGGCACCTACGCGATGGCGGTGGCGATGACCGGTGGTGACGTGCAGCTCAGCGGCGCGCGGCCGGAGTTGTTGCAGGCGGCGCTCGATGTGCTGGCGCAGGCCGGCGCCAATATCACCGTCAACAATGACGGCATTCGCGTGACGCGCAACGGCGCCGGCATCAAGGCGGTGAATGTCGCGACCGCGCCGTTTCCCGGCTTCCCGACCGATCTGCAGGCGCAATTGATGGCGCTGATGACGCGCGCCAAGGGTTCGTCGCGCATCACCGAAACGATCTTCGAGAACCGCTTCATGCACGTGCAGGAACTGGCGCGGTTCGGCGCGCGGATTCATCTCGATGGAGAGACCGCCGTCGTCGACGGCATCGAGAAATTGCGCGGCGCGCCGGTGATGGCGACCGATCTGCGCGCGTCGGTGTCGTTGGTGATCGCGGCGCTGGCGGCGGAAGGCGAGACCATGGTCAATCGCGTCTATCATCTCGATCGCGGCTTCGAGCGCCTGGAAGACAAGCTCTCGGCTTGCGGCGCGACCATCGAGCGCATCAGCGGGTGAGCGCGCGCCATGGCATCGCGATTGATTGCGCTCGATGAGGACGATCTCGCGGTGATTTCTGCGCATGTGCAGGATGCATCGGTCGTGGTGGCCGATATTGTCTGGCGTCAGAAGGACAAGCGTCTCGTCATCGGCATGCGCCGGATCGACTGGGAGCAGACGCTCGCCGGCGAAACTTCGCCGCGCCGGTTGATCTCGGCGCTGCGCTTCGATCGGGTGCTGTCGTGCCAGTCGCGTCATATCGATCTCAACGCGCAGGATGCGACGTTCGAACTGCTCGGCATCGAATTTCATCCGACCATGGCGCCCGGCGGCACCGCGATGCTGATGTTCGCCGACGGCGCGGCGCTGCGGCTCGAGGTCGAATGTCTCGAATGCGAACTCGCCGACCTTGGTGTCGACGAAGCCGCGCTGCCGGCGGCGGGCGAACGCACCGAGTAGCGCTGCAGGGCTTCGGCGCTCCAAAACTTAATCCGTGAAAACAAACGGTTGACGCCGATTTGTGGTCGCGTCATTGAGCAGGGTGTCGTCCTCTCGGAGAGGATGCTGGAAACCTCGTCATGCCGATCCGAATCGATAGCCGCAATCCCGATTTCGCCGCGCGTTTCGCGACATTTCTCGCCAGCAAGCGGGAAGTCTCCGCCGACGTCGAGGCGGCGACGCGCGCCATCGTGGAGGATGTCGCCCAGCGCGGCGACACGGCGCTGCTGGAGGCGACCCGCAAGTTCGACCGGCTGGATATCCCCGCGGGAAAGTTGCGGATTTCCGGTGACGAGATTGCGGCAGCAATAAGCGCGTGCGATTCCGCGACTCTCGACGCCCTCAAGCTCGCCCGCGACCGGATCGAGGCCTATCACCGCCGGCAGGTCCCGGCCGACGACCGCTTCACCGATGCGCTCGGGGTCGAACTCGGCTCGCGCTGGACCGCCATCGCGGCGGTGGGGCTCTATGTCCCCGGCGGGTCGGCCGCCTATCCCTCATCCGTGCTGATGAACGCGGTGCCGGCGAAGGTGGCTGGCGTCGAGCGGGTGGTGATGGTGGTGCCGTCGCCGGACGGCAAGCTCAACCCGCTGGTGCTGGCGGCGGCACAGCTTGCGGGCGTCTCGGAGATCTACCGCGTCGGCGGGGCGCAGGCGATTGCCGCGCTCGCTTACGGCACCGCGACCATCGCGCCGGTGGCGAAGATCGTCGGTCCGGGCAATGCCTATGTCGCCGCGGCGAAGCGGCTGGTGTTCGGCAAGGTCGGTATCGACATGATCGCCGGACCGTCCGAGGTGCTGGTGATCGCCGACAATACCGGCAATGCCGACTGGATCGCCGCCGACCTGTTGGCCCAGGCCGAGCACGACGCCAATGCCCAGTCGATCCTGATCACCGACGACGACGATCTCGCCCGCGATGTCGCGCGCGCCGTCGAGGCGCAGCTCGCGACCTTGCCGCGCGAGGCGATCGCGCGCGCGTCGTGGGCCGATTTCGGCGCCATCATCCGCGTGCAGTCACTGGACGAAGCGGTCGGGCTCGCCGATGCCATCGCCGCGGAGCATCTCGAGATCATGACCGCCGATCCCGATGCGCTGGCCGCCAGGATCCGCAACGCCGGCGCGCTGTTTCTCGGCGCCCATACGCCGGAAGCGATCGGCGATTATGTCGGCGGCTCCAACCACGTGCTGCCGACCGCGCGTTCGGCGCGGTTCTCTTCCGGCCTCGGCGTGCTTGACTTCATGAAGCGAACGTCGATCCTGCGCTGTGGGCCCGATCAGTTACGCGCGCTGGGGCCGGCGGCCATGACCCTCGGCCGGGCGGAGGGACTGGAAGCCCATTCGCGCTCGATCGGACGACGCCTCAATCTGCCATGAGCAAGAAAGCCTCAGAGGATGATTCCCGCAACCGCATCGTCGCGGTCACCCTCGACGAGGATTCGATCGGCCGTTCCGGCCCGGACATCGAGCACGAGCGCGCCATCGCCATCTACGACCTGATCGAACAGAACCTGTTCGCGCCCAAAGGCGCCGAGGGCGGCCCGTTCGCGCTGCATCTCGGCATCACCGGCAACCGCCTGATGTTCGATATCCGCCGCGAGGACGGCACGCCGGTGGTGGCGCATCTGTTGTCGCTGACGCCGTTCCGCCGCGTCGTCAAAGACTACTTCATGATCTGCGACAGCTACTATCATGCGATCCGCACCGCGACGCCGGACAAGATCGAGGCGATCGACATGGGGCGCCGCGGCATCCATGACGAGGGCTCGCGCGCGCTGATGGAGCGCCTCGACGGCAAGGTGCGGATCGATTTCGAGACCGCGCGCCGGCTGTTTACCCTGATCTGCGTGCTGCACTGGAAGGGCGGAAAATGAGTCCGGCTGCCGCGCGACAGTCCTGCCGATGGCGGTCGTAATCGATGGAGACGCCGCCGCGCGTCCGCCATCCGCAGGCCGTGCTGTTCGCGTGCGGGCAGAACAGCGTGCGCTCGCCGATGGCGGAAAGCCTGCTCAAGCAGATGTTTCCCAACACGCTCTATGTCCGCTCCGCCGGCGTGAAGAAGGGCGAGCTTGATCCGTTCGCCGTCGCGGTGATGGCCGAACTCGGGCAGGACATCTCGCGCCACCGGCCGATGACGTTCGAGGAGCTCGAGGACTGGGAAGGCCTCAACTTCGATCTCATCATCACGCTGTCGCCGCAGGCGCATCACAAGGCGCTGGAACTGACCCGCACCCACGCCACCGAGGTGGAGTACTGGCCGACGCAGGATCCGACCTTGGCGCAAGGCAATCGCGAGCAGCGCATGGAAGCCTATCGCGAGGTCTGCGACGGCCTGTCGCTGCGCATCCGCAAGCGTTTCGCGCGCGGCGGCGGCGCCGGATTGTAGCGCTCGTCCGGCCCGCCGATCATTCCCGTCTGCGGATGCGCGCGAGGCCATCGGCATTACAGGCGTATGCTCGAGAGAACTTCTTTTTGGAAACCCTCTTAGAAATCTTCTTAATTCCATCGAGCCATGCGGCAAAACCCCTGTTTGCAAGGGGTTTCGCCATGCGCGCGTCGCGGCGCGCGTAAATCCCGATGGGTTTAAATACCTTCTAAGCGCGCAGGGGCTGGCAAGCATTCCGAGAATGATAAGGAGGGGCCAACGCCACCCGCAATGCGGTGGACAATTGAAGCTGGGGGCTTTTGAAGATGTCGTGCATGCGCTGGGCCAAGGTCGGCCTTCTCGGAGCAACAAGTGTCATCGTGCTGTCGATGGTGCCGGGAGAAGCCCATGCGCAATCGTCATCGGAACTGCCGACGGTCACCGTCACCGCGCCGAAGCAGCGCGCCGCGCGCCGCGCGCCGGTCCGCCGCGCGCAGCCGCGCCCCGCGCCAGCGACGCCGACGCAGCAAGTGGTCTCGCAGCCGACGGGCCAGGGCGGCGCCGGCGAGCGCGGCCTTGGACCGGTCACCGGCTATCTGGCGCAGCAGAGCGTCACCGGCAGCAAGACCGATACGCCGATTCTGGAGATACCGCAGTCGATCTCGGTGGTGACGCAGGATCAGATCGCAGCCCAGGGCGCGCAGAGCGTGAACGACGCCCTGGAATATACGCCCGGCGTTTCGCTGCAGAGCTTCGGCAGCAACACGTTCTTCGACCTGTTCAAGCTGCGTGGCTTCGACGTGCCGCGCTATCTCGACGGTTTGCGGCTGCCGATGGACAACACCACCTTCGCGGTGCCCCGCATCGAGACCTACGGTCTGGAGCGCCTCGAAGTGCTGAAGGGACCGTCGTCGGGCCTCTATGGCCAAAGCGATCCGGGCGGCATCGTCAACATGATCAGCAAGCGCCCGCAGGCCACGCCGCATTCCAGCGTCGAAGGGACCTTCGGCTCCTTCAATCGGTTTCAGGGCGCGTTCGACATCGGCGGACCGGTCGATCCGAAAGGCGAGTTCCTGTATCGCATCGTCGGCCTCGGCCGTCAGAGCGATACGCAAACCGACTTCATGAAGGACAACAAGCTCTATATCGCGCCGAGCCTGACCTGGCGTCCGACCGCCGACACCAGCCTGACCATCCTCTCGCAGTATTCGAAGATCGACAACAAGGGCTATCAGCAATACGTGCCGGGCCAGGTGACATTCCTGCCCAATCCGAACGGCCGCGTTCCCTATAGCCGCTATCTCGGCGAGCCGGGGCTTGACGGTTTCAATCTCGAGCAGGCCTCGATCGGTTACGAATTCAATCACCGCTTCGACAACAACCTGCAGTTCCGCCAGAACTTCCGCTTCTTCGACGTCAGCAACAATCTCGCCGCGACCCGGTCCGAGGGCATGCTGTCGGATCGGCTTGTCGCGCGCACCTACAACTACGTTCGGGCGCATGCGCAGAACTACACCCTCGACAACCAGCTTCAGGCGGACTTCCGCACCGGACCGCTGGTCCACAAGGTGCTGGCCGGGTTCGACTACATGAATCTCAAGTCGAGCACCGATTATCGCTCGGCGGGAATTGCCCCCATCGACGCTTACGCGCCGGTCTATGGCGCGGCGGTGCCGTCGTTCAATTCGCTGAGCCCCTTCATTCTGCGCGACGACAAGCAAAGCCAGGCGGGACTCTATCTGCAGGATCAGATCAAGCTCGATCGCTGGACGCTGTCGCTGACCGGGCGGCAGGATTGGGTCAACACCGAGTTCACGAGCTTTGCGGTGTTCCCGCCGGCCGGCAACTATGTGCGCAACGATTCGGCGCAGACCGGCCGCGTCGGCCTGAACTATCTGTTCGATTTCGGCCTTGCGCCTTATGTCAGCTACGGCACCTCGTTCACGCCCAATCTCGGCGCAGACCAGTTCGGCAACACGTTCAAGCCGACCACCGGCGAAGGCAAGGAGATCGGATTGAAGTTCAAGCCCAACGGCATGAACCTGATGATCACCGCCGCGCTGTTCGAGATCGATCAGGAGAACGTGCTCACGGCCGATCCGAGCAATCCGTTCTTCAACGTGCAGACCGATGCGGCACGGGTCCGCGGTTTTGAGTTCGAGGCGCGCGGCAACGTGACGAGGGAGTTCGAGATCGTCGCCGGCTACAGCCACATGGATCCCAAGGTCACCAGGAGCACGGCGGGGAATGTCGGCAAGTACCTGATGAACACCGCGCTCGAGCAGGCGTCGCTGTGGGGCAACTACACCTGGCACAACGGTCCGCTCGCCGGCTTCGGAATCGGCGCCGGCATGCGCTATGTCGGCAAGAGCTATGGCGATGCCGGCAACACCTTCGAGGTGCCGTCCTATACGCTGTTCGACGCCTCGCTGACTTACGACTTCGCGTATATGCGGCCCGATCTGAAGGGGCTGAAGATGCAGGTCACGGCCCGGAATCTCGCCGATCGCTACTATGTAGCGTCGTGTCTGACCGGCTTGCCTTACTGCGCCATGGGCACCGGTCGCACCGTGCTCGGCACGTTGAAATATAGCTGGAACTAGCGGATGGAGCGTCGGACAAAAAGCCATGGCCGTCATCCCGAGGTGCGCGTCGCTTGCGGCGAGCCTCGAAGGGTGACGGCTCTTGATTCAGTCTGTTCCGGACGGAGAAACGCACCTTGATTTCAGGAATACGACCGCTCCGCCGCTGGTACTGGGTGCACAAATGGTCCAGCATCGTCTGCACCGTGTTCATGCTGATGCTGTGCATCACCGGGCTGCCGTTGATCTTCCATCACGAGATAGATCATCTCCTGCATGAGGAGGTGGACGCGAGCGTGGTGCCGCCGGGAACGCCGAAGGCCGATCTCGACGTCGCGGTGAAGAATGCACTCGACAAGTTTCCCGGACAGGCGCCGCATTTCCTGATCTGGGATCGCGACGAGCCCAACGCGCTGCTGATCTCGATCGGGACGTCCATCACCTCGAACCCGGTCAACAACCGCTTCGCCCGCGTCGATGCCCATACCGGCGCCTTTCTGGATTCGCCGGACGTCACCGGCCGCTTCACCTACATCATGCTGAAGCTGCACACCGACATGTTCGCCGGCCTGCCGGGCAAGCTGTTCCTCGGCCTGATGGGCATCCTGTTCTGCGTCGCGGTGATCTCCGGCATCGTGGTCTATGCGCCGTCGATGCGCAAACTGCGGTTCGGCGCCTATCGCAAGGATCGTCCGCGCATCGTGCGCTGGCTCGACGTGCATAACCTCGCCGGCATCCTCCTGGTGATGTGGACGCTGGTGGTGGGCTTCACCGGCGTCATCAACACCTGGGCCGATCTGGTGCTGAAGGCGTGGCAATATGGCCAGCTCGCCGAGATGACGGCGCAATATCAGGGCCGCGAAATTCCCACCAGGCTGACGCCGGTGCAGCAGGCGGTGGACGTGGCGGTCAAGGCCGTGCCGGGCATGATACCGTCGTTCGTCGCCTATCCGGGCTCGATCTTCTCCAGCAAGAGTCACTACGCGGTGTTCATGCGCGGCGACACGCCGGTGACCTCGCGGCTGCTCAAGCCTGCGCTGATCGACGCCGAGACCGGCCAGCTCACCGACAGCCGCGACATGCCGTGGTACGTCTCGGCGCTGTTCCTGTCGCAGCCGCTGCATTTCGGCGATTATGGCGGCATGCCGCTGAAGATCATCTGGGCGATCCTCGACGTCATCACCATCGTGATCCTGTGGACGGGGCTGTATCTGTGGCTGCGGCGGCGCAAGCCGGCGAGGGTCGCGCGCGCCGAGGCCGCCCGGCGGCCGGTCGAGGGACAGGTGCTGACATCATGACGACGCTGCAGCCGCCGCCCGCGCGCGCACGGCGCCAGACGCTGGCGCAGATCTTCACTTGGCCCTTGGTGGTCGGCGTGCTCTCCACCGTCGGGCTGATCGCCGCGCTGGTCGGCGACGGCATCTGGGACGGCGTGTCGTGGCTGACCTTGCTGCTGCCGATCCTGCTCTACGGTTTGTTCCTGCTGCGTCCGCGGCGCTGAGGCGGATATCACATATCGTGTCCCGGTCGGTCGACGACTGTTTGCACCCCGTCCATCCGTTTTCGCGCCTTGCGCGCGCGGGGAAAATGTCGTGATTGTCGCCTCGACGGGTTGCAAGGGCGAACGATGAAGGACGTGACGGAATCCGGCCTGCGGGCGCAGGGCTGGAGCATTCTCGAGGATGACGGTTTCATCGGCTATGTCGGGCCGCTGTGGCACCGGATGGTCGACGGCCGCTACGAATATGCCATGGAAGGGCAGCGCAAGCATCGCAACCGGCGCGGGATGGTGCAGGGCGGGCTCTTGATGACGCTGGCGGACCGCACCTGCGGCATGACCGCCCGTCACGAATCCGGCTCCGAGCACCTCGCCACCATTCAGATGGACGTGCATTTCATCGACGCGGCGCGGATCGGCGATCTGATCATCTCGCGGCCGCGCATGGTCCGCAGCACCAAGAGCCTGATCTTCATGAGCGCCGAGCTCAGTGTCGACGGCCGCTGCGTCTCGCTGGCGAACGGCGTGTTCAAGATCATGCGGCGCTGACGAGGCTGATCCAGCCCG
>DATMSE010000053.1:0-5273 GCA_035565575.1 Xanthobacteraceae bacterium | reverse complement strand
GATGATCAGGAAGGGAATGATGCGCCAGGAGATTGCGCGGATGGTGCTGCGTTCGATGTCGGATCTGCCGACACTTGCAGCGCTGCCGCGATCGATTTGAGTCATCGAATCCTCCCTGATGTCGCCGCGCCGGAACCGGCGCGATATTCATCCTTCCAAACGGTTCCGTCAGTCCGCATCATCAGCGGCACGGCATGAGCGTGACCACACGCGCGGGAACGACGATTTTCGTGGTGACAGTCCGCGCATACAACGAATTCTTCCGCTCGCATTCTCAATACCCCAGCGCGCAGCCATCCTTGCGCGGATCGGAGCCGCCGATCAGCGCGCCCTTGTCCCAGTCGATCCAGATCGCCTGTCCACCGCCCCACGGCACTTTCACACGCGTCACCTCGTGACCCAGCGCGCGCAACCCCTCGGCCACAGCTTCGGGAATCCCGTCCTCCAGCTGATAGATGCCGTCGTAGTGCAATGCGCGCGGCAGATCGATCGCCTCCTGCACATCCATCCCGAAATCCAGCATGTTGCTCAGGACATGCGTCTGCCCGACCGGCTGATACTGCCCGCCCATCACACCGAACGGCATGACCGCACGGCGATCCTTCGTCACCATGGACGGGATGATCGTGTGCAGCGGCCGCTTGCCCGGCGCGATGCAATTGGGATGATCAGGCTGGACCCGGAATCCGACGCCGCGATTCTGCAGCAGCACACCTGTCTTGTTCGATACGATGGCCGAGCCGAACGGATGCGCGATGGAATTGATGAACGAGCAGGCGTTGCGATCCTTGTCGACCACCGTGCAATAGATCGTCGACGGGTTCGGCAACGGCGCCACGTGCGGCAGATCGAGCGTGCGATCCATCCTGATCTGCGTCGCGAATTCGGCGGCAAATTCCCTGGCCAGAATCCGCGCGACGTCGATATCGACATGCTGCGGATCGGCGATGTGCATCTCCCGCATCATGTAGGCGGCGCGGGCGGCCTCCGCCTCCAGATGCAGCCGCTCGACGCTGAGCGGCGCGTATTGCGTCAGATCGAAATGCGAGAGGATATTGAGCATCACCAGCATGGTGAGGCCCGGCCCGTTGGGCGGGCACTGCCAGACATTGTAGCCTTTGTAAGTGGTGCCGATAGGAGTCGTTGTTTCGGTGGAATGCGCCGCGAAATCCTCGAGCGTCTGCAGACCGCCGATGCCGCGCAGTGTTTCCACGATGTCCTCGGCCACCGGCCCCTTATAGAATCCGTCGGGCCCGTGCTTGGCAATGAGGCGCAGCGTTTGCGCCAGTTCAGGCTGCCGGATCACGTCACCGGCACGCGGCGCTTCATTGTTCGGCAACAGATAGCGCGGCGCGTTGACGCCCTTGCGCAGCTTCTCGATATTGTTGTGCCAGTCGAAGGCGACACGCGGCGCCACGACATAGCCGTTCTCCGCCGCGTCGATGGCCGGCTGCAGCAGCCGGTCGAGACCGAACCTGCCATGATCGCGCAGGATCGTCGCCCAGGCATCCACCGATCCCGGCACCGTGACCGAATGAACGCTGGTCAATGGAATGGCGTTGATCTTGCGCTCCAGATACCACGCTGTCTCGGCGACGCGCGGCGCCCGGCCGGAGCCGTTGTAGGAGACGATATCGCCCTCGCCCTTCGGCATGTAGAGCGCGAAGCAATCGCCGCCGATGCCGGTGGATTGCGGCTCGATAACCCCGAGCAACGCGCAGGCCGCCACCGCCGCGTCCACCGCCGTCCCGCCGGCTTTCAGCACCTCGATCGCCGCCAGCGATGCCTGCGGGTGCGACGTCGCCACCATTCCGTTCAGGGCATGGACGGTCGAGCGACCGGCTAACTGGAAATTCCTCATCGCGCGCTCTTCCCGTTATTGTTCTATGGACCTAGAGGCCGCCGCTTCCTTCGCACATCCGCCTGGCAGCCGGCAATGCTTCGGGCGCCAGGCTGGGGCAAGCCTGCCGCATGGGTTTTCCCGAACGCCCGCACCTGCTAGTCAGAGCGGATGACTTACGCAGTTGCATCATTCTATCAGTTCGTGGCCCTGCCGGATTTCCGCGATCTGCGCGCGCCGCTGCGCGCAGCATGCGCGGCGCGTGAGATCAAGGGCACCGTCCTTCTTGCAGAGGAAGGCATCAACGGCACCATTGCGGGCGAAACCGCCGCGATCCGCGAGCTGACAGACCTGTTGCAGACCGGCCCACTTTTCGGCGGCCGGCTCGACAATCTCGAACTGAAATTCTCGACCGCGCGCGCGATGCCGTTCCAGCGGCTGAAAGTGCGGCTCAAGAAGGAGATCGTCACGCTGGGCGATCCCGCCGCCGATCCGATCCGGCAGGTCGGCACCTATGTCGAGCCGGCCGACTGGAACGCCTTGATCGCCGCGCCGGACGTGGTGCTGCTGGACACCCGCAACCGTTTCGAGGTGGCGATGGGCAGCTTCAGTGGCGCGGTTGACCCCGGCCTCGACAGTTTTGGGCAGTTCAAGGATTTCGTCGCCACCCGGCTCGATCCGGCGCGCGACCGCAAGGTCGCGATGTTCTGCACCGGCGGCATCCGCTGCGAGAAGGCCAGTTCCTATCTGCTCGCGCACGGCTTTAACGAAGTCTATCACCTCAAGGGCGGCATCCTGAAATATCTGGAAGACATGCCGCAGGAACAGAGTCGCTGGCGCGGCGAATGCTTCGTGTTCGACGAACGCGTGGCGCTCGGCCATGGCCTGGTCGAGCGCACGCGGACGCCGTCCCCCGAGGAATGATAGCGATGAGTGCATCTGCAGATGGTAGCCAGGACACGCTCGCCGCGCTGAGCGCGCGCATCGACGCCTTGGAATCACGTATCGCTTATCAGGACGACACCATCGAGACGCTGAACCAGACCGTGACCGCACAGTGGCAGCAGATCGACGCGCTGCGGCGGCTGGTTGGCGAATTGGGCGACCGTTTGCGCGAGGCGGAAAGCAGCAGTCGCGATCGTCCGGCCAACGAACGCCCACCGCATTACTAATTTCGAGCATCTCGGAGCCGTCACCCTGAGGTGGCGTGCTCTTGCACGCCATCGAAGGGTGATACGTGCGAGCATCCTTCGAGGCTCGCGCAGAGCGCCTCGCACCTCAGGATGACGCTGTCGCAGGAACTGCAGCAAAAACACGAACCCTCGCGCGATTGTGTGCCCTGTGCCGGGAATACCCTCATGAAAGCGTAATGTCGCGTTGACACCTGCTGGGGGAGGCCTACATTGGGCTTGTTCCGAGGGGGGCTCCGACATGGAGCTGAGATTCCGCAGGATCGCCAAGACGGCGTCAGCGCGGTGACCCTTTGAACCTGATCCGGGTCATGCCGGCGAAGGGACAGGGATGAATCAGAATCCACACAGCCACTGCGATAAATCCCCTATTCATGTGATCGGCGCCGGCGTCGCCGGCTCCTGGCAGGCGCTGCTGCTGGCCCGAACCGGGCGCCGCGTGACGGTGCACGAGCGCAGCAACGAGGCGATGGCCGAGGGCACCAGCCATTGGGCCGGTGGCATGTTGGCGCCCTATTGCGAGGCGGAAGCATCGGAACCGGTCATCACCCGCCTCGGTGCACGCTCGCTGGCGCTGTGGCGGCGCGAAGTTCCCGACACGCCGTTCAACGGCTCCCTGGTGGTGGCGCACGCCCGTGACCGCTCCGATTTCGAACGCTTCGCCCGCATCACCTCCAACTATCGGCGTGTCGGCAGCGACGAGCTGACGCGGATCGAGCCGTCGCTCGACGGCCGCTTTCGCGATGCGCTGTTCTTTCCGGCCGAAGGCCATGTCGAGCCACGCCGTGTCCTTCCGCAATTGCATGAGCGCATTCGCGCCGCCGGCGGCAATGTGATCTACCGCTCCGACGCCCGCGCGGGCGACCTCGACGGCACGGTGATCGACTGTCGCGGCCTCGCCGCGCGCGATCTCTTCCCGGATCTGCGCGGCGTCAAGGGCGAGGAAATCCTGATCGAGACCGACGAGATCGAACTCGCGCGTCCGGTGCGCCTGCTGCATCCGCGCTGGCCGCTTTACGTCATTCCACGCGAGGATCATCGTTTCATGATCGGCGCGACGTCGATCGAGCGCGAGGATCACGGCGTCACCGTCCGCTCCGCGCTCGAGCTGCTCAGCGCTGCCTATACCGTGCACCCCGCATTCGGCGAGGCGCGCATTCTGGAAATCGGCGCCGGCTTGCGGCCGGCGCTGCCCGACAACCTGCCGCGGATCGTCATCAATGGCCGCCATATCGCGGTCAACGGACTCTATCGTCACGGCTTCCTGCTGGCGCCGTCGCTGGCAGAGCTGACGCTCAACTTTCTCACATCCGGAACGATCGATAACGAGGTGATGCAATGCGCATAACCATCAACGGCGAGACGCGCGACGTCACCGCGACGCGCATCGACGCGTTGCTGGCCGAACTCGAATACGAAGGCTCGCATTTCGCCATCGCGCTGAACTTCGACGTGCTGCCGAAGAGCCGCTGGGCCGAGACGCACCTCAAGGCCGGCGACGAGATCGAAATCATCACGCCGCGGCAGGGAGGGTGAAATGACAATGATCACGTCCTTTCTTCACCTCGCCCCGCTTGCGGGGAGAGGTCGGATCGCATCGCAAGATGCGATCCGGGTGAGGGGGTGCAGTTCTCTCGGCATCAGTATCCACGGAAAGAGCCCCTCACCCTCTCCCCGCAAGAGCGGGGCGAGGGAGCTATCCGGAATCGCGGAGAACTACGGTGGTTAGTTTCTACGGCAAATCCTTTTCCTCCCGCCTCTTGATCGGCACGGCGCTGTATCCGTCGCCGAAAATCATGCAGGACGCGATCCGCGCCTCCGGTAGCCAGATCGTCACCGTGTCGCTGCGCCGCGAATCCGCCGGCGGCAAGGCCGGCGATGCGTTCTGGTCGCTGATCCGCGAACTCGACGTCACGGTGCTGCCCAACACCGCCGGCTGCCGAACCGTGCGCGAGGCGGTGACCACTGCGAAGCTCGCGCGCGAACTGTTCGGCACGCCATGGGTGAAGCTCGAAGTGATCGCCGACAACGACACGTTGCAGCCCGATGTCGTCGGTCTGGTCGAAGCCGCCTCGATCCTGATCAAGGACGGCTTCGAGGTCTTCCCCTATTGCACCGACGATCTCGGCGTCGCGCTGCGGTTGGTCGACGCCGGCTGCAAGGTGGTGATGCCGTGGGCCGCGCCGATCGGCAGCGCCAAGGGCATCATCAACCGCGATGGGCTCCGCCTGTTGCGTGACCGC
>DATMSE010000052.1:0-4127 GCA_035565575.1 Xanthobacteraceae bacterium | reverse complement strand
GCTTATCGAGCCCGTGCCCCGCCGCTTCGACGCCGAAGATCTCGACAGCGGCGTCATCGAGGAACGGATGAAACAGTCCCATCGCATTGGAGCCCCCGCCGATGCAGGCGATCAGCGAATCCGGCAGCCGTCCTTCGGCTTCCATCATCTGGGCGCGCGTCTCATGGCCGATCACCGACTGGAAATCGCGCACCATCATCGGGTAGGGATGCGGCCCTGCCACCGTGCCGATGCAATAGAACGTGTCGTGCACGTTGGTGACCCAATCGCGCAGCGCTTCGTTCATCGCGTCTTTCAGCGTGCGCGTGCCGGACTGCACCGGCACCACTTTCGCACCCAGCATTTCCATGCGGATGACGTTCGGCTCCTGCCGCGCGACGTCGACCGCGCCCATATAGACCACGCAATCGAGCCCGAAGCGCGCGCACAATGTTGCCGTGGCGACGCCGTGCTGCCCTGCGCCCGTCTCCGCGATGATGCGCTTCTTGCCCATGCGGCGCGCGACCATGATCTGGCCGAGCACGTTGTTGACCTTGTGCGAGCCGGTGTGATTGAGCTCCTCGCGCTTCAGATAAATCTTCGCGCCGCCGAGATGTTCGGTGAGGCGCTGCGCGAAGTACAGCGGCGACGGGCGGCCGACATAATCTTTCAGATAGCCGTTCATCTCGCGCTGAAACGCGGGATCGGCCTTGGCCTCGGCATAGGCTTTTTCGAGATCGAGGATCAGCGGCATCAAGGTCTCGGCGACGAAACGGCCGCCGAACATGCCGAAATGCCCGCGCTCGTCGGGGCCGGAGCGGAAGGAATTGGGGAGGGATACGTTCGTCATATCATCGATTCTCGTGGTCACGCGTGGCGTGACCTTTGCGCCCTCTCCCCGCAGGCGGGGAGAGGGGTGGGGTGAGGGGCTCTTGCCGCAATTTGACTCATCAGCCCCCTCACCCGCCCGCGCTGCGCGCAGGCGACCTCTCCCCGTGAACGGGGAGAGGTGAAGGGGCCGTGGTGCCGCGCGCGGCGCGGATGAAATCGCGGATCATCGCGATGTCCTTGACGCCGGGCGCACTTTCGACGCCGGACGACACATCGACGCCGCCGGCACGGGTGACACGCACGGCTTCCGCGACGTTGTCGGCGTGAAGCCCGCCGGACACCATGAACGGCACATCGCACCTGAGATTTTCCAAAAGCCGCCAGTCGAACGCCGCGCCGAGCCCGCCCGGCCGCGTCGCGCCCTTCGGCGCGCGCGCATCGAACAGCACGCGGTCGGCCACCGCGGCGTAGCCCGGCAGCGGCGCGAGATCAGCGGCGGTCTCGACCGGGATCGCCTTCATCACCGGCAAGCCGAATTTCTGCTTGATGTCGCGGACGCGCGCGGCGGTTTCCTTGCCGTGCAGTTGCAGCAGGTCGGGCCGCAGCGCCTCGATTGAGTTGGCGAGCAGCGCGTCGTCGGCATCGACCGACAGCGCCGCCTTCAAGGCGCGGCCCGCCACCTGCTGGCCGAGCCGCCGCGCCAATGCCAGATCGATATGCCGCGGCGACGGCGGAAAGAACACGAAACCCACCATGTCCGCGCCAGCCTCAAGCGCCGCCGCGAGGGTGTCGGGCGTCGAGAGGCCGCAAATTTTGACGATCAGGGACATTGCGGTGAGTTGGCTCGCGATTCAGGGTTTCAACGGTGGTTCGCTTCTTCGACCGTGCGCCGGGATAACGATAGCTTGGCGCGACATCAAGCAGCGCCGGCAGCACGGCCGGGTTCTACAACGTTGCGCCGTGCTTGTCGCGGGTGCCGGCGCCGCTGGCGTCCAGACCCGGCAACAGGGGCGGAACTCCGGTCGCGGGGCGCGGCGGCGCCAGCGTGGCCTGCAACTGAGCCAACTGGGCGCGGACCTCGCGCGCCTCGGTTTCGTACTGGCGGGCGGCGCGCCGCCAGTGCCGCTGCCGCAGCCAGGTGGCGAAACTCCCGGTCAGCACGCCCAGGATGGCAACGATGATGATCACCATGAACAGCGGCAGGGTCACCCCCACGGAGGGATCGGCCGCGCTGAACGGATCGAACGACACCGTCACCATCCGTCGGTTGGCGACAGCGAAGATCAGGAAGATGACGCCCAGCGGAATCAGCACCAGCGCGGTGAAAAACTTACGCATCGCCTCTCTCGCAAATGCGATCGCGGATCAGCCGTCGCACGAATGCATGTATGTCGCGAAGATCCGTGTGTCTCGTCCCAGATCGACTCGGATTCCGTGTGACACCGAGATGACATGCGGACGAGGCCATCGCGTGATCCCGCAACTGACTGGCCCCACGCTGTCGGCCCGCGAGGCGGACCCACGATCGAACCGTTATCGTGATTGGACCATGCGCGCCGGCGAAAATCCAGCGCAATCCCGCCGGCTTTTATACGCTGGCGTTCGACGCCGTGGCTTCCGCAGCCGGCATTTCGCGATTGAGCCGCTCGCGCATTTCCTTGCCGGTCTTGAAGAACGGCACGCTCTTCTGCTCCACGGGAACATGCTCGCCGGTGCGCGGATTGCGTCCGGCACGCGCCGGGCGATGCTTCACCGAGAACGCTCCGAAGCCGCGCAACTCGACACGATCGCCCCGCGCCAGTGCCGCGACAATCTCGTCGAGAATGGCGTTGACGATGTTCTCGACATCGCGCTGATAGAGATGCGGATTGAGCTCGGCAATGCGCTGAACGAGTTCGGATTTGATCATTGAGATAAGGACCCGTGGCGTGCAGGCGACATTTCCTTGAAAAAGCGACGCACTGTCAAGCCGCTAATTTGTCTTCCGCGCGCGCAAAAGGCTTGAAAGCAAGTAATTTGCTCGATCGCGCGCGGATATGGCGCGGCTTCATCATGGCTGAAACGCGATTCACATCATTCAGCGCAGTCTCAATTGGGCGATGCCGGCTGCCACAGCGCGATCATGCCATCGAGCGTGAGCCGGTCCACCGCCTGCGCCACGCCTGATTGCTCGATGCGCCGCGCAACGCCATCCAGGCCGAGTGCATGCAGCGTGAGCGACGCTGCGGTGCGCAAGAACGTCAGGTCGCCGAAACGCGGCGACAGCTTGTAATCGCGTACAGGAAGATCGGCCTTCACGTTCTTCTCCGCGACCAGCCATGCGATAGCGGTTTTCTCATCGCCGAGCTGATCGATCAGCTTGAGATCGATCGCCTGGCGGCCGGTGAAGACACGTCCGTCAGCCACTTTGTCGAGCTGTGCCGCGTCCATATGCCGCCGGTCCTTCACCAGATCGCGAAACCACGCGTAGGAATCCTTCACCAGCGCATCGAGCGCGGCCCGCGCTTCGGCGCTGGTCGGCTCATATCCGCTCGGCGCCGCTTTCAGTGGCGACGACTTCACGGTCTCCACCTGGACACCGACGGTTTTCAAGAGCTCGGTGAAATTCGGATACTGAAACAGCACGCCGATCGAACCGACCAGCGAGCTTTGCTGCGCGACAATATGATCGGAGGCTAGCGCGGCGATATAGCCGCCCGAGGCCGCAAGACCTTCGACCACCACGACCATCGGCTTCTTGGCTTTCAGCCGCACCAGCGAATCGTAAAGCTGCTCGGCGCCCGAGGTGGTGCCGCCCGGCGAATTGATGTGCACGACGACGGCGGCCGCCGACGACTTCTCCAGCCGCTCCAGCGCTTCGACGCGGGCCTGATCGCTGCGGATCAAGCCCTCGATGTTGATCCGCGCGATCGCACCGGAGGTCGACAAGGCCGAGCGCGAGGCGCCAAGCCCGGCGCCAACGATCGCGACGATTGCGATCACGACGGCCGTGATACGCCAGAACGTGAGCTTGCGACGAATGCGACGACGGTCGACGAGGACGTCGGAATCGAGCGACATGGCAGGCTCCTGAGCGGTTGACTGCACAACTTGCGTGCAAGCCGCGCGGTATGCCCAAGCGGCGTTGAGATATCATTCCTCCAATACATCAATTGCGCGGCAATTTGAAGAAAACCGCTTTCCGTCGTCCCTGCGACGGCCCGAAATCCGGCGCTCACCATTTCCGTCATGGCCAGGCTTTTCCCGGCCATCAACGTTCTCGATTCATTGGAGCGAGATAAGGACGTGGATGCCTTTGACAAGCGCGGGCATGACGA
>DATMSE010000051.1:0-23371 GCA_035565575.1 Xanthobacteraceae bacterium | reverse complement strand
CCCGCGCGTCCTGCCAGGCGCGATCCATATAGCCGAGCCTGGGCGCCATGATGATGCCGGCGGTGAGGTGATCGCCGGGGCCGGGCAGGGCGGTGAAGTCGGGCAAGTCCGCCAGCGCGACATTCATGCGGAAGGTGCCGGAGCCGTTCCGCCAGCGCTGGATGCGGGCCAGGAAATCCGGCGGCAGCGCTTCCTTTGCGATCAGACGGGTGTAGAGCAGCTTCGGATTGACGTTGGCGGCGATATAGCGCGCGCGGAGACGGCGGCCGTCGTCGCGCACGATACATGTCGCGCGGCCGGCCTCGACGATCACTTCGCGCACGCCGGTGCCGGTTTCGATCTCGACGCCGTGGCTGCGCGCCGCGGCCGCCATCGCCTGCGTGATCGCGCCCATGCCGCCGATGGCGTGGCCCCAGACGCCCTTCTTGCCGTTCACCTCGCCAAAGGCGTGATGCAGCATCACGTAAGCGGAGCCCGCCGCATAAGGGCTGGCATAGTTGCCGACGATGGCATCGAAACCGAACAGCGCCTTGACCAGATCGCTCTCGAAGATGTCGTCGAGCATTTCGCCGGCCGATTGCGTGAACAGATCCAGCAGCAGGCGCTGACGTTCGAGCGGCAGGGCGCGCAGGATGTTGGCGGTGCCGAGCGCATTGGCGGCCTCGCGGATCGCGGGCAGTCCGAATCCGGACACGAGGTTCGGCGGGGCCCGCAGCACCAATTGCCGCAGCACATCGGCGATCGCTTCCAGTTGCGCCGAGAAATCCTGGTAGCGGTCGGCGTCACGGGCGCTGAGCCGGGCGATCGACGGCAGGGTGCGGCCCTCACCGGTGAGCAGGTAGCTGCCGTCCGGCGCGGGCAGGAAATTCTGGGCGCGGCGCTCGACGATCCGCAGTCCGTGCTCGTGCAGCTTCAGATCCGCGATGATCTTCGGATTGAGCAGACTCACCGTGTAGGCCGCGACGGAATTGCGGAAGCCCGGGTGAAACTCCTCGGTGACGGCGGCGCCGCCGACCACCTTGCGCCGCTCGACCACGCGCACGCGCAGGCCGGCCATCGCCAGATAGGCCGCGCAGGTGAGGCCGTTATGGCCCGCGCCGATGATGACAACGTCGGTGTCGAATTCCGTCATCGTGCTTTCGTGACCAGAGAGAGCCTGGCGACTTTACCGGGTTCGTGGAACCGATTGCAGCTTTTTGTCGCGCCGTGACAAAACGCGGTCCCATCAGGCGGCTCTTTGAACGATACCGGCTCGGCTCGCATTGTTTGCGGCAGAGGCTTGTGGTTCAATCCGGCGCTTCTCGCGCCAGCCGCGCGCGTTGCCGGCGCAGGCCGGATCGAGGTTTCTCCGGATCGAGGCTGACGACTGCATGACGCTTTCCGCGCCGTCCGCGGCCCCTTCGGCCGCCCGCCACCGCCTGATTCTGATCTTGTACACCCTCGCGATTTTCGTCAGCGCGCTGCTGCTGTTTTCGGTGCAGCCGCTGTTCACGAAAATGGTCCTGCCCCGGCTCGGCGGGTCGCCGGCGGTGTGGTCGGTGGCGATGGTGTTCTTTCAGTCGCTGCTGCTCGGCGGCTATCTCTATGCGCATTGCCTGACCAGCCTGCCGGGACGCGCGGTCGCGGTGGCGATCCATCTGCTGGTGCTGGTCTCGGCGCTCTCGGCCCTGCCGCTGGCGATCGCGAGCGGGTGGGGCGAGCCGCCCGCCAGCGGTTATGCGCTGTGGCTGCTCGGTCTGTTCGCGGTCTCGATCGGGCTGCCGTTCTTCGCGCTGGCCGCCAACAACCCGCTGCTGCAGGCGTGGTTCGTGCGCACCGGCCATCCGGACGGACGTGATCCGTATTTTCTCTATGCATCCTCGAATATCGGCAGCTTTCTCGCGCTGCTGTCCTATCCGTTCCTGCTGGAGCCGATGCTGTCGTTGCGCAGCCAGAACATCGTCTGGACTGCCGGCTACGGTCTGTTGATCCTGCTGATCGCCGGATGCGGCGTGGCTCTGCTGCGTTCGCCCGCCGTGCCGCTGCCGCGCAGCGAGCGCGCGGACGAAACCGCACATCGGCCGGCCCCGACCTGGATGACGCGCGCGCGCTGGATCTTTCTTGCGGCGGTGCCGTCGGGACTGCTGATCGCGGTCACTGCGCATATCTCCACCGACGTCGCCGCGGCGCCGCTCCTATGGGTGCTGCCGCTCTCGCTCTATCTGCTGACCTGGGTGCTGGTGTTTCAGTCCCGCCCGCTGCTGCCGCACAGGTGGATGCTGGCGCTGCAGCCGCTGGCGATTGCCGGGGTCATCGTGCTGCTGGCGATCGGCGGCGAACAGAATCTGTTACTGACGCTGGGCGGGCATCAGCTCTGCTTCTTCGTCATCGCGATGGCCTGCCACGGCGAACTGGCCCGCACCCGGCCGGCGCCGCGTTATCTCACCGGCTTCTATGTTGCGTTGTCGTTCGGCGGCATGGTCGGCGGATTGTTCGCCGGGCTGATTGCGCCGTTCACGTTCTCCTGGATCGCCGAATATCCGATCCTGATCGTTCTGGCGGCGCTGTGCCGTCCGCAGGTCCCCGAGCGCTGGCCGCGCCTCGTGCGATGGTACTGGATCCTGCTGGGGGTGCTGGCGCTGGCGCTGGTGGTGCCGACGGTTAACGGCGGCGCTGTTTTCAAGTGGCTCGAGAGCAACCGCGTCTACGTGACCGGCGCGGTCGGTGGCCTCGCGGCGCTGCTGGCGATCGTGCTTCGCGGCGATCGCTGGAAGGTTGCGGCGACGGCCGCGCTGGCGCTCCTGCTGCTCCGCGCCTATCCCGCGGACGAGGGGCGGGTGACGACGATCCGCAGCTTCTTCGGCGTGCACAAGGTGCAGGTGACGCCGGGCGGCTACCACCACGTGCTGATGCACGGCACCACGATCCACGGCGCGCAGCGGATGCGCAACACTGACGGCACCCCGGTGACCGGGCGGCCGGCGACGATTTCCTATTACGACAAGGACGGCGGCATCGGGCAGGGGATTGCCGCGATCCGGGCGCGCAAGGGCGCGCCGCTGCATGTGGCGGTGATCGGCCTTGGCGCGGGCACCCTGGCCTGCGCGGCCGCGCCGGAGGAGACGTGGAGGTTTTTCGAAATCGATCAAAGCATGATCGATACCGCGCGCGATCCCCAGCACTTCACCTTCATTCGGGACTGCATGCCCGATCTGCAGCCGGTGCTCGGGGATGCCCGCATCACCTTCGCGCGCGAGCCGGACGGTGAATACGATCTGATCATCGTCGATGCCTATTCGTCCGATGCGATTCCCATCCATCTGGCCACGCGCGAGGCAATGGCGATCTACAAGGCCAAGCTGGCGCCGCACGGTGCCGTGCTGATGCACGTGTCCAACCGGCATCTCGAACTGGCGAGCGTGGTGGTCGGCATCGCCGCCGCCAACGGGCTCAAGAGCTGGCATTTCACCGAGGATGTCGAGCGCGACGATCCCTACATCTTCACCACCGAAGTGGTGCTCTCGGCCCGGGAGGATGCGGACATCGGAGATATCGTCTGGAACAAGAGCTGGACCGCCAAGATGCCGGAGCCGGATCACCGCGTATGGACCGACGACTACTCCAACATCCTCGGCGCCGTTTGGCGGCGCCTGCGCGACGGCGAAAACTAGGACAGCTTCCCTTCGGCCAGGCTCACCCGCCGCGGCTTTCGTTCAGTCCAGCCGTTCAATCCAGGTCGGAGAACAATCCGCGCGGCCGTAGATAGGGACGAGGCGCGTAATAGCCCTGTTGTCCATAGTAGCCCTGCGGCTCGTCGTAGCCGCGCGGGGCGGCGTATTGCTGTCCGTACTGGCTGCCATAAACCTGTCCCTGATAGACGCGACGGTACGGACGCGGCGAGGGATAGCGCTGATCGCTGCTGCTGCCGTCGGCGGGATAGATGTAGCCATCATCGGTGACTTGCGGCTGAGCGGGACGACGCACGCGCTGCGCCTGCGGCGACAGGTCGATCGGATTGCCGGCGGCATCATAGCTCGCCTCGACCTCGCCCGCGGTCGGATCGCGCCGTGCCACGGCGGTCTTGGAGCCGCCCTTGCGGGCGAGGGCGACGCGCGACGAGCCGGTCAGCGTCACGGTGGTGGTCAACAGGCCGTCGCGCTTGACGAGATCATACAGCGTTGCCGCATTGGCGCGAGAGATGCGAACGCAGCCGTGGGAGACCGGCGTGCCGAGACTCTTTTCCGAGAACGTGCCGTGAATGGCATGTCCCTGCTTGGTAAAAAAGATCGAGTGCGGCATCGGCGCATCGTCGAATTCCTTGGAGAAGTGGTCTTCCTCCATACGGAAGGTCTGATATTTACCGTTGGGCGTCTCGTGCGAGGGATTCCCGCTCGATATCGGCCATTGATAGCGCTGCACGCCATCGACCGAAACGGTCATGATCTGATTGTCTTTATCGATGTTGATGGAGACCTTGGCGGATGCAACCGACGGAGCCGCTGCGAAGGCAAGAGCGACAACCGGAATGAGAAACGAGCGCATATCTGTTCTGGCCTCCAGATCCCGGTTTTCGGCCCGATGTCCGAACTCCGTAGATCGCTTGCCCGCCCCGCTGTCTATATGCCCATGATCCGGCGCGGGTTCCAGTCCCTCTACGGATCAATCTTAATGGCATAATGACACGACCGCGTGCGGTAGCCGGTGTGTCAATCATAGGTCCTGGGCAACCAATTTGACGGTGGCATGGCAACCAATCGGGACTTCGTGCGTTAGTGGCAGCAGTCCTCTCTCGGCGCCGATCCGGTGACCGATATTTCCCATCCGTTAACCTCAAGGAGCCCCGATGAAAGTGCAAGCGGTGAAATCACAGGCCATGGTCCTGCCATTCCGTCCGTCGCTGCGGCTTCATCTGGCGATGGCCGCGATTGCCGCGGCCCTGCTCGCGGCGCCGACCTTCGCCCATGCGCAAGGTGTGATCGGCGGCATGGAGCGCGGCGCGCATCAGGGCTCGCGCGAAGGCAACCGTGCGGCGGGTCCGATCGGCGGCGCGGTGGGCGGCGCGATCGGTGCGGGCGTCGGCGGTGTGGTCGGCGGCGTCAAGGGCGTGCTGGGCATTCCGGATCGCGGGCCCTATCGCGGCAAGCGCTGCCGTGGCTACTATGATCGTCATCACCACTTCCATTGCTATCGCCGCTGATCCAGCGCGCCGATCTTTCCGCCGCTGCCGTAGCGGAGGCCAAAGAAAAACCGGCCCGGAGTGCGATCCGGGCCGGTCTTTCTTTTGATGCGATCGTCGTCGGCTACTTGCGAAGCCGAAAACCGGTTTTGAAGATCCACCAGATCACCGCAAGGCAGAGCAGCAGGAATGCCGCGGTCATGCCGACGCTGATTGCGACCGGCACGTCGGCGATTTCCGAAAAGCTCCATCGGAAGCCGCTGATCAGGTAAACGACCGGGTTGAACAGCGCGATCGTGCGCCAGCTTTCCGGCAGCATGTTGATCGAATAGAAGCTGCCGCCGAGAAAGGTCAGCGGCGTGATCACCAGGAGCGGCACCACCTGCAGCTTCTCGAAATTATCCGCCCAGATGCCGATGATGAATCCGAGCAGGCTGAAGGTGACGGCCGTGAGGATCAGAAAGGCGATCATCCAGACCGGATGTTGAATCTGCAATGGCACGAACAGCGCCGCGGTCGCCAGGATGATGAGGCCCAGGATGATCGATTTGGTCGCCGCCGCGCCGACATAGCCGAGCACGATTTCGAGGAACGAGACCGGCGCCGACAGAATTTCGTAGATGGTGCCGACGAACTTCGGAAAATAGATGCCGAACGAGGCGTTGGTGACGCTCTGCATCAATACCGACATCATGATCAGGCCGGGCACGATGAAGGTGCCGTAGCCGACGCCCTCGACATCGCCGATATGCGAGCCGATCGCCGCGCCGAACACGACGAAGTACAGCGATGTCGAGATCACCGGCGCGACCACGCTTTGCAGCAGCGTTCGCCAGGTGCGGGCCATTTCGAACAGATAGATGGCGCGGATCGCGGTGAGATTCATGCGTTGGTCCTCACCAGGCTGACGAAAATGTCCTCGAGCGAGCTTTGATTGGTGCTGAGATCCTTGAAGCGAATTCCTGCCTTCTGCAGATCGCCGAGCAGGGCGGTGATGCCGGTGCGCTCGCCCTGGGTGTCGTAGCTGTAGGTGAGGCGCATGCCGTCGTCGTCCAGTGCGAGCTGATAAGGAGACAGCGTCTCCGGCAGTGCGTCGAGCCGGTCCTGCAATTGCAGCATGAGCTGTTTGCGGCCAAGCTTGCGCATCAGCGCGGCCTTGTCCTCCACGAGGATGATCTCGCCCTTGTTGATGACGCCGATCCGGTCGGCCATCTGCTCGGCCTCCTCGATGTAGTGCGTGGTGAGGATGACGGTGACGCCGGCATCGCGTAGCGCGCCGATGACGTCCCACATGCCCTTGCGAAGCTCGACGTCGACGCCGGCGGTCGGTTCGTCGAGAAACAGGATCTGCGGCTCATGCGAGAGCGCCTTGGCGATCATCACGCGGCGCTTCATGCCGCCGGACAGTTCGATGATGCGATTGTCCTTCTTGTCCCAGAGCGAAAGGTCTTTGAGAATCTTTTCGATATAAGCCGGATTTTTCGACTTGCCGAACAAGCCGCGGCTGAAGCTGACGGTGGCCCACACGGTTTCGAACGCGTCGGTGTGCAATTCCTGCGGCACCAGCCCGATCAGTTCGCGGGCGGCGCGGTAGTCGGCGGCGATATCATGGCCACCCACCAGTACCTTGCCGGCGCTCAGATTGGTGATGCCGCAGATGATGCCGATCAGCGTGGTCTTGCCGGCGCCGTTGGGACCCAGCAGCGCAAAAATCTCGCCGCGCCGGATGTCGAGATTGATGTCCTTCAGCGCCGTGAAGCCGGAGCCATAGGTTTTCGAAAGATGCGAGACGGAAATGATGGGGGGCATGCGCGAATGGCGGATGGGAGGGGATGGAAACGGCGAACGGCTCCATCACATAGGAACGGGGGCGCAGTTCCGCAATCGGTTGGAGCGAAATGAATCGAGATCGAATCGAAGGCCGTTACCTGCGCGCTCATTGCAAATGTATTCAGGATTTTCGGAGCTTGGCTAACCGCTTGAACATGAATCAATTTCGGTCATGCCCGGGCTTGTCCCGGGCTTCCACGTCTTTCCTGCCGATGTTCTGTAAGGACGTGGACGGCCGGAATAAATCCGGCCATGACGAGGGAAAACAATGCCCTCGCGTCAGTTCGACCTAAGCCCGCTGCACGAAGCTGTCGACGACCTTCTTCTCACCCGCCTTGTCGAAGGCGATGGAGAGCTTGTTGCCGTCGATCTTGACGACGCGGCCGTAGCCGAATTTCTGGTGAAACACCCGGTCGCCGAGCGAATAGTCCGACGTGGTGCCGGTCGATTTCGCGATCAACTCGCCTTCGATGGTGAGCGGCGCGCGGCGCGCGCGCGATCCGCCGCCGGCGCCGTAGGGCGTGCCGGCTTCGTTGAAGCCGCCGCGCGTGCGGTTGGCCTGCGCGCGCTGCCAGCCGGGCGTCGAATAGCTGGAGCCGAAGGCTTCGAGGTTGTCGAAGCGCGACGCACCGTAGCCGCCGCTGCCGCCCCAGCCGGAGCCGCCCTTCGACTCGGTGATCTCGACATTGTCCGCCGGCAGTTCGTCGAGGAAGCGCGACGGCACCGTGGTCGACCAGGTGCCATGAATGCGGCGGTTGGTGGCGAAATAGAGTTTGGCGCGGCGGCGCGCGCGCGTGATGCCGACATGGGCGAGGCGGCGTTCTTCCTCGAGCCCGGCGCGGCCCTGTTCGTCGAGCGCGCGCTGGTGCGGAAACAGCCCTTCCTCCCAGCCCGGCAGGAACACGTTGTCGAATTCAAGTCCCTTGGCGGAATGCAAGGTCATCAGCGACACCGCGTCTTCCTCGGGCCCGCCGTCGCGGTCCATCACCAGCGCGATGTGTTCGAGGAAACCTTGCAGGTTCTCGAACTCCTCCATCGAGCGCACCAGTTCTTTCAGGTTCTCGAGCCGGCCGGCGGCATCCGCGGAGCGATCCTTCTGCCACATCTCGGTGTAGCCGGACTCGTCCAGCACGATTTCGGCGAGCTCGGTATGCGGCATCACCTGGCTTTGCGCGCGCCAGCGCTCGAAGCTGTCCATCAGGCCGCGCAACGAGCCCCGCACTTTCGGTTTCAGTTCATCGGTTTCGACAAGGGCGCGTGCGGCTTCCGAAAGCGGGATGCGACGCTTGCGGGCGTGATCGTAAAGCAGCTGCACGGTGGCATCGCCGATGCCGCGCTTCGGCACGTTGATGATGCGCTCGAAGGCGAGATCGTCGGCGGGCGAATTGATGACGCGCAAGTACGCCAGCGCGTCGCGGATTTCGGCGCGCTCGTAGAAGCGCGGGCCGCCGATGACGCGATAGGGCAGGCCGAGCGTGACGAAGCGGTCTTCGAATTCGCGCATCTGGAACGAGGCGCGCACCAGGATGGCGATTTCGTTGAGCTTGTCGCCGGCGCGCTGCAACTGCTCGATCTCCTCGCCGATAGCGCGGGCTTCTTCTTCCGAATCCCACGCGCCGGTGACGGTGACCTTCTCGCCCTCGACATCCTCGGTGCGCAGCGTCTTGCCGAGCCGGCTTTCGTTATGCGCGATCAGGTGCGAGGCGGCGGCGAGGATGTGGCCGGTCGAACGGTAGTTGCGTTCCAGGCGGATGATTTTCGCGCCGGGAAAATCGTGGTCGAAGCGCAGGATGTTGTCGACCTCGGCGCCGCGCCAGCCGTAGATCGACTGATCGTCGTCGCCGACGCAGCAGATGTTTTTTTGCCGGATTTCGCGAGTTGCCACGGAGGAGGTCTGCTCCCTCTCCCCGTCGGGGAGAGGGGGAACGGACCTTACGTCTGTCTGTTCCCCCTCACCCGACATGCTTCGCATGTCGACCTCTCCCCGACGGGGAGAGGTGACCGCCGCGTCGCTTCCCTTCGTCTGCGCCAGCAGCCGCAGCCAGAGATACTGCGCGACGTTGGTGTCCTGATATTCGTCCACGAGGATGAACTTGAAGCGGTTCTGGTAGCCGCGCAGCACGTCCGGGTTCTCGCGGAACAGCCGGATGTTCTCCAGCAGCAGGTCGCCGAAGTCGGCGGCGTTCAGCGTTTTCAACCGCTCCTGATACGCGGCATAGAGCTTGCCGCCGCGGCCGTTGCCGAACACGGCGGCTTCGCCGGACGGCACCTGCGACGGCGTCAGGCCGCGATTCTTCCAGCCGTCGATCAGCCCGGCCAGCATTCGCGCCGGCCAGCGCTTGTCGTCGATGCCGTCGGCTTGCAGCAACTGTTTCAGGAGGCGCACCTGATCGTCGACGTCGAGCACGGTGAAATTGGATTTGAGCTGCACCAGTTCGGCATGGACGCGCAGGATGCGGCCGCCGATCGAGTGGAAGGTGCCGAGCCACGGCATGCCCTCGACGGCGTGGCCGAGCATCTGGCCGAGCCGATGCTTCATCTCGCGCGCGGCCTTGTTGGTGAAGGTCACCGAGAGGATTTCGTGGGGACGGGCGCGGCCGGTCGACAGGATGTGGGCGATCCGCGAGGTCAAGACTCGCGTCTTGCCGGTGCCGGCGCCCGCCAGCACCAGCACCGGGCCGTCCAGCGTCTCCACCGCTTCGCGCTGCTCGGGATTGAGCCCGGCGAGATAGGGAGGCGTCGCAGCCGCGCGGGCGCGCGCGGCAATGCCTCCGGCCATCGGCTGATGGTCGGGCAGGTCGTGGCGCGGTTCTTGGCGCGACAATTTGTTCGGCTCGGTCATGCGAATCGTTTCTAGTGGTCCGATTCTAACATTTGCACTCCGTTTCAGCGGGCGCGTCTGCAAATGTTAGAATCAAAAGGACCACTGGCATTTATAGGGTTCGAGTGGAGTTCCGGATTTGACATTCGCTTCCGGAACTCGCTGAAAGGAGGGGGCGAATGTCAAATCCGCTCCACTCGCCCACGTTGCCACCGTGGGCCGGTGAAGGGGAGGCTCAAAAGAGGATTGTCGCGGATATAGGACTTCCCTGAGGCGGATGACAGGTTTTCCCGGTCGCGAGGTCGATATCGGCGCTGTTTTCCACCCTCGCGGAGGGAACCCCGCTATTTCACCGGCATTCCGATCCTGCGCCCGAGCCCTTCGGGGCGCGGACAGGCGTCATGCGCCTTCACCACCGCCGCGATGCGCTCGCGAATATCGGCCGGGAAGGGTGCGGCCTTGCGCGCCGCCATGTCGACATGGACCGACATGTTTTCCGAGGTGGCCGATAGCCAGCCGTCGGTGGCGTGACGCAGTTCCTGGAAGGTGTGCAGCCGCTTTTCGTCGGCGGCGACCAGCAGGATCGAAACCTGCACCGGATCGTCGAGATGCACCTCGCGCAGGTAGCGCACATGGCATTCCGCCGTGAAGGTCGAGCCGCCACGCGCCTTGAGATATTGCGGGCCGATGCCGAGTTCGGCCCAGAGCGCGTCGATTCCGCGATCGAACAGCACATGGTAGTAGGCCATATTGAGGTGCCCGTTATAGTCGATCCACGCCGGGTCGATCTGCATCACCGGCGCCCGGAACGGGACGTGCTGGAGCGGCAATCCGGCGGCATTCATCGTCATGGCAAATCCTTGTTGGGGTGCAAAGCCGGCGGCGGCGATTTGCGAGGATGGGTTTGTGCGATTGCTTGACCCGTTATACATCGTTTGCGACGGTGACACCGCCGGGAGGAAAACAATGAACATGCACAATCCGTTCGATCTGCCGCACGCAAGCCCCAAGGCGCTGGCGAACGCGTTGGAGCAGCTCACGGCGCGGTTCGGTAACCGGCTGGTGACCTCGCAGGCGGTGCGCGAGCAGCACGCCCACACCATGACATGGCTGACACCGCAGCCGCCGGATGCGGTGGTGATGGCGCAGGAGACCGCCGACATTCAGGACACGGTGCGGATTTGCGCGGCTAGCGGCGTGCCGGTGATCGCGTTCGGCACCGGCACATCGCTGGAAGGCCAGATCAACGCGCCGGCGGGCGGCGTCTGCATCGATCTGCGCGACATGAACCGGGTGCTGGACGTGCATGTCGAGGACCTCGATTGCGTCATCCAGCCCGGCATCACCCGCAAGGCGCTGAACGAGCATCTGCGCGATCAGGGCGTGTTCTTTCCGATCGATCCCGGCGCCGACGCCTCGATCGGCGGCATGGCTTCGACCCGCGCCTCCGGCACCAACGCGGTGCGCTACGGCACCATGCGCGACAATGTGCTGGCGCTGAAGGTGGTGCGCGGCGACGGCGAAATCATCACCACCGGCACGCGGGCGAAGAAATCATCCGCCGGCTACGACTTGACGCATCTGTTTGTCGGCGCGGAAGGAACGCTCGGCATCATCTCCGAACTGACGATCAAGCTGCGCGGCATTCCGGAAACCATCGCGGCGGCGTCCTGCTCGTTCGCAACCGTCGAGGGCGCTTGCCGGGCCACCATTCTGGCGATCCAGACCGGCATTCCGCTGGCGCGGATCGAACTGCTCAACGCCGCGCAGGTGAAGGCCTGCAACGCCTATTCGAAACTGACGCTGCCGGAGACTCCGCTGCTGCTGCTGGAATTCCACGGCAACGAGGTCGAGGTGGCCGAGCAGACCCGCCGTTTCGGCGAGATCGCGCAGGAATGCCAGGGCGGCTCGTTCGAGTGGACCACGCGGCCGGAGGATCGCACGCGGCTGTGGCAGGCCCGGCACGACGCCTATTGGGCGGTACGCGGCCTGCGTCCCGGCGCCGGCGTGGTCGCCACCGACGTCTGCGTGCCGATCTCGCGGCTGGCCGATTGCGTCACCGAGACCGAAGCGGACCTGATCCGCCTCAACCTGTTGTCGCCGATCGTCGGCCACGTCGGCGACGGCAATTTCCATTGCTCGCTGCTCTGCGACGTCAACGATCCCGAGGAGATGACGCGCGCCGATGAATTCATGCACCGGCTGGTGGAGCGGGCGCAGGCGATGGACGGCACCTGCACCGGCGAGCACGGCATCGGGCAGGGCAAGCAGAAATATCTGCTCGGCGAACTCGGCCCGGAGGCGCTCGATGCGATGCGCGCGCTGAAGCGGGCGCTCGACCCGCAGAACATTTTCAATCCGGGCAAGATTGTCCCGCAGACCTGATTTACCTGCGAGGTCATTGACCGGACCGGAAAGGTCGTTTCAAATCGAAAGCTAACTGGCAATTCGTTTTGCAGGCGGATTTCCAACACGAAAATCGTCGTCCCCCGCGCAGGCGGGGCATCCATGCGCCGCAGCGGCTCGGCTCAATCACCAAAACGAGGTTATCTGTAACAACGAAAGCCAGGGGTTATGGGTCCCGCCTGCGCGGGGATGACGCCGATGGGGCAAACCGTTTTTGATGAATTGCATTTCGAGTCGGACATCGGGTGCGCGGGTGCAGCCTGAGCTTCGAAGGATGACGCTTCGTTACACTTTTCGAGAGGATCGCTGATCCATGCGCGCGCGCTTCTTCTACGGCTGGGTGATCGTGGTCATCACCTTCGTGACGATGGCCATCGGCGTGAATGCGCGCACGGCCTTCTCGCTGTTCTTTCCGTCGATCGTCGATGAATTTCACTGGGAACGCGGCCTCACGGCAGGAGCGTTCTCGTTCGGCTTTATCGTCTCCGCCGTCTTCAGCCCGCTGATCGGCCGCATGATGGATCGGTTCGGGCCGCGCGTGGTGATGGAAAGCGGGGTGCTGCTGATGGCCGGCGGCCTGCTGCTGGCGCCGCTCACCACGCAGGTCTGGCACCTCTATCTGACCATGGGGCTTCTGGTCGGCGGCGGCAGCGTCTGCCTCAGCTATACCGGCCAGTCGCTCTACCTGCCGAACTGGTTCGTCCGTCAGCGCGGTCTGGCGATGGGCCTCGCCTTCGCCGGCGTCGGCATCGGCTCGATCATCATGTTCCCGTGGATCGGCTACGTCATCGCGCAGTCCGGCTGGCGTTCGGCCTCGACCGCGCTCGGCATCCTGATGCTGGTGGTGCTGGTGCCGATCAACCTGATGGTGCGTCAGCGCCCGCAGGACATGGGGCTGCTGCCGGACGGCGACAGCGGCGGCAGCGGCGTGGCGGTGCAGGCAAAGCGACCGACGGTGGTGATCGTCGATCCCGCATGGGCCGCGACCGATTGGACGCTGGCCCGCGCGCTGCGCACCGCGCGGTTCTGGTGGCTGTCGCTGGGATTCTTTTGCGGCCTTTATTCGTGGTATGCGGTTCAGGTTCACCAGACCAAGTATCTCGTCGAGGTCGGCTTCAGTTCCAACGTCGCGGTGTGGGCGCTCGGTGCGGTCAGCCTGCTCGGCATTCCCGGCCAGATTCTGCTCGGCCACTGGTCCGACCGCGTCGGACGGGAATGGATCTGGACCATCAGCGGGCTCGGATTTGTCGTTTGCCTGTTCGCCCTGATCGGGCTCGTCTATCTGCCGAGCATGGCGCTGCTCTATCTCATGATCGTGGCGCAGGGCTTCTTCGGCTATGGCACGACGTCGGTGATGGCCGCGGTGGTGGTGGAGATTTTCGAAGGCAAGCAGTACGGCAGCATTTTCGGCACCATCATGCTGGCGGGGCTGGCGGGCGGCGCGGCGGGCCCCTGGATCACCGGCCTGCTGCACGATTGGTATGGCGACTATATCGGCGCGTTCCTGCTGTCGATCGCATTCAGCCTGCTCGGTTGTGCGGCGATCTGGTTTGCAGCGCCCGGCAAGATCCGCGCCGTTGCCGGACGCGCGCATCTGTTCGATCCTCCCGCCAAGCCGGTAGCGTCGGATCTGGTCTAGCGCCGCGGGTTCGCACGGCGCGGCGCCGCGAGTTTGCCGCACTTGTTGCGTCCGACTTGCCGCTATAAATGAGCGTATCCTGGCGCTATCGTCGGCGCCGTATCATGCAACGATGCCGTGCGCAGGTGTGCAGTCTCCTCCGGTTCGGGTGGGGAACCGGCATGTCATCACGCCGGATCGGTCGATAGGATGGCTTCGGCGTTGCTTTCGCGCTCGCTGCAGGCCGCTCACGAGAATCGCGGAGCCAAAGCCACGCTGGAATCATAAGACTGCTGGTATTCTTTCGCTCCGCGTCGGTCAGAACGCGGGATGCGGACATTCGAGGGAGACGCCGTGCAGACAACCCTGCTCGGACTGGCTATTGCCTTTATCATCGCGCTGGTGGCGGCTCTGGTCGGCCCTCATTTCGTCGACTGGACGCGATTTCGGCCGCAGTTCGAAGCTGAGGCCAGCCGCATTCTCGGTACGGCGGTGCGCGTCAACGGAGCGCTCGACGCGCGGCTGCTGCCGACACCGTCGCTGCGGCTGCAATCGGTCGTCATCGGCGGGGCCAATGATCCGGGCCGCATTCGCGCCGAGCGGCTCGATGTCGAGTTCAGCCTCGGCTCGCTGATGCGCGGCGAATGGCGCGCGACCGATCTCACCGTCAATGGCGTCGCGCTCGATCTCGGGCTGGACCAGAACGGCCGCGTCGATTGGCCGGTCTCTGCCGGAAGCCCAAATCTCGCGGGGCTGTCGATCGATCGTTTCAATCTGACCGGCCGCGTGGCGCTGCACGATGCCGCGAGCCGCAGCACCCTCGAACTGAACGACATCGCCTTCAGCGGCGATATTCGCGGCGCCTCCGGCTCGATCCGCGGCAATGGTAACTTCCTGCTGGATGGCACGCGCTATCCGTTCCGCCTGTCGTCGGCGCAGGACAATGACACTCATGCCACGCGCGTGCATCTGTCGCTCGAGCCCGGTCTTCATGGCCTGACCGTCGATCTCGACGGTGCGCTGAAGTTCGAGGCGCGCCGGCCGCTGTTCGATGGAACGATCGCGCTGGCGAAGGCTGCGCCGGATGGCACCGCTCCGGACTCGGTGACGCCCTTGCGGCTGTCGGCGAAGCTGAAGGCGGATCCCGCCAAGGCGTCGCTGGCGCAACTCGAGGTCAATTACGGGTTCGACGAAACGGCGCTGAAGCTGACCGGCGTTGCCGACTTCCGCTTCGGCGGCAGGCCGCTGCTGCAGGCGCTGCTCTCCGCCAAGCAACTCGACGCCGACAAGATGCTGGCGAAGGGCAGCAGCACCGCCGAACCGGCGCAGATGATTCCGGGTTTGCGCGCGCTGCTGGCGGCGCTGCCGCAAGCTCCGCTGCCGACCCGTATCGACATCAATGCGGAGCGCATCATCCTCGGCGGCCGGCCGGTGCAGGATCTCGATCTGACGCTGCGCGCCGATACCGGCGCATGGCGCGTTGATCGGCTCGAAGTGCGCGCGCCGGGCGCGACCGAGGTCAGCATCCAGGGCGCCATGGCCGCGTCCGACAATGCCGACGACCCGGATGCCGAGCGCAGCTTCAAGGGCGCGCTGAAGGTCGATTCGTCCGATCCCGGAATATTCGCCGCCTGGCTGCTGGGCCGCAGCGACATCGCATCGCGCAAGCAGAAGCCGATGCACGTCGCCGGCAATGTCCACCTCGCTTCCGATGCGGTGGCGATCGACAATCTCAATGCCGATGTCGATGGCGGACGGATTATCGGGCGCATCGCCTGGTCGGCGCGCAGGGGCGGCGAGGCATCGTCATTCGATGCGGATCTCAGCGCCGACCGGCTCGACCTCGATGCGGCGTCGGAACTGGTCCGCGCCATGGGCATCGCGCAGGCGGACTGGCCGGACCGCGGACAGCTCGCGCTCAACATCGCCGAGGCGATATCGTCCGGGCAGCAGCTGCGGCCGTTTGCCGTCAAGCTCGGCTACGACGCGCATGCTCTGGCGCTGGACAAGCTGCGGGTCGGACAGGCGAACGGCCTGACGGTGGATGGCTCCGGCGTATTCCATCGCGAGAATGCGACGGGACAGCTGGCGCTGCAGGCATCCGCGCCGTCGGTCGGCCGGATCGCCGACGTGATCGCGCCATGGGCGCCGGTGGTTGCGGAGCGGCTGCAGGCGGATGCCGCGCGCACGCCAGGCGCCGCGCGCGTCACGCTCGATCTCGATCTCCATGAGGATGCCGCCGATAAGGCGCGCGTCCGCGCGCGCGCCGCGCTCGATGTGACGACGCCGCAACTGCGCGCCAAGGCCACGCTGCAGGGCGCGCCGTCGCGCGATGCGATCGGCAGGGTGGACGTCGCGGCGTTGAAGCGCAGCGAACTTCGCGCCGATATCGATGCGTCATCCGCAAACGGCGCGGTGTTGCTGACATGGCTCGGTCTCGATCGCGCGCTCGCCACTGACGCCACGCCGGCGCGTCTCACCGGCTCGGCGGAGGGGCGTTGGGATGCGCCATGGCGGATCAAGGCCGATCTGTCCGCTGGCCCTCTGGCCGCCGAAGCGCGCGGCAGCGTCACGCCGGCGGCGCAGATATCCGCCGACATCAATCTCAAGCTGCGGGGCGCCAATGTCGCGCCGCTGCTCGGGCTCGACGCCACACAGCCGCTGGCGCGCGATGCCAGCCTCTCGTCGCATGTGACCCGCGATGGCGACAAGCTGCGGTTCGGCGACATCGATGCCACGGTCGCGGGCTCGCGCCTTCGCGGACGCCTCGACGTCGCGCTCGCCGATCAGGGCCGCTTCGACGGCGAACTCGGCATGGACAAGCTCGATCTGCCGCAGGCATTTGCCCTCCTGATCGGATCGGCCGGGCGCGAGAAGGGCGCGCCGCTCGGCAGGAGCTTGCTCGATGGCTGGCGCGGACGGATCGCCTTCCAGGCGCTGCATAGCCAGCTGCTTGCGGGGCTGGAGTTGCAGCCGGTCAGCGGAACGCTCCGCAGCGACGGGCAGGCGGTCACCATCGATGCGCTGAAAGGCAGGATCGGCGGCGGCGATGTGCGGGCCGATCTCGATGCAAGGCAGACCGGCGACGGTCTGGCGCTGAGCGGCAACCTGCAACTCGACGGCGTCGACGGCACCGCGCTGCGCTATCGCGGCCTGGCGATGCCGGCCGGCCGCGCCTCGCTGCGCATGACCTGGGCGAGTCAGGGCCGCAGCCTGCCGGCGCTGACCGGCGCATTGACCGGGAGCGGGACGCTGACCCTCGACCAGGCCCGGATACAAGGGCTTGATCCGAACGCCTTCACGGCGGCGACGAAGGCCGGCGACAGCGGCAACGCGATCAGCGACGATCAGCTTCGCCAGATCGTCACCACGGAATTGCAGCGCGGCAGCCTTGCCGTGAAGCAGGCGCAAATCCCATTCATTCTGCGCGACGGTCGCGTCAGCGTCGGTGCCACCACGCTGGACGCCGACGGCGCGCGGGCGGTGGTGTCAGGCGGTTATGATATCGTCGCCGATCAGGTCGACATGCGCGCCAGCCTGACATCGCTGGTGTCGGGACCGGTCAACAGCTCTCCGCAGCTCGAGGTGTTCGCGGTGGGCACGCCGGACGCTATGGAGCGCACGGTGGACATCACCGGGCTGTCGTCCTGGCTCGCCTTGCGGGCGATCGAACGCGAGACGCGACGGCTGGATGCGATCGATCGCGGCGAGAGCGCCGCGCCGGCCCCGGCGGCGGTGGTCAAGCCGCCGTCCGCTGCCCCCGCCGACGAGCCCGCCGCGTCAAAGCCGGTGCCGATGCCGATCGCGCGGCCGGACGCCGCCGAGAGTCCGCTGCCGGGAAGCGACCCGCGCGGTCCGATATTGAAACCGAAAGAGAAAGAGGCAGGGCCGAAGCCGCCGCAAGCTCCGCGACCGTCGGATCCGTCGAAGCCGGCCGTCGCGCCGCTGCCGCCACCGATCGAGGTGCGGCCGGCGCCGGGCGCCAAGGCCGCGCCGAAGCCGCGGGGGCCGATGGTGTTGACGCCGGTGCTTCCGCATGAGCGGCGGCCCGGCCTGTGACGGCCGCCGTTTATCCGTATCACGACGGCTCGGCGGCGGACCGCCGGGTTTCGGTTACCTCGGACAGCGCTGCCGAGATGCCTGCGGGCGTGTCGCCGATCATCATCATGCTGACCGCGCGGCTGCGGAAGTAGTCGAGCACGAAGAGGCGGATCGCGGACGAGAGATTGCCGGTCTTGCGATGCAAATCGATGGCGGCGAGCTGGCTCGACAATGAGACGCCGTCGCGCGCCGCAATGTCCCGCAGGCTGTCCCAGAAGGCATCCTCGAGGCTGACGCTGGTCTTGTGGCCGCCGACGATCACCGACCGCTTCACGACCGCATACTGGCGCGCACCGTCCCGTGTCCTGTGACAATCGTCGAGCATCATCATCTGCTCTCCAGCATCGATCGGCCGAGAGTCGCCACCTCATGCGATGCAGCGGGCGCTGGTGCCGATCCTCGCCGCGATGTGGCATATCGGATCATGGATGCAATTTAACGAAAATCGCCATCGCCGAATATTCGGGAAACAACCTATGGTGCCGTAGTTGCGCTGAGACGCGGCCGATCAGCCGCGTGACGGCACGCGCGCCGGATCACGTCGACGTCCGATGGCGTCAGACGCGGACGATTTTTCTAGAGCGCTTCCCGTTGAGGCGGAAACGTCATTGCCGGGCACAGCCGTTCGAAGAACGGCGTCGCTTCGCTCGCCTATGACCCGGCAATCCATCATTTTTTGAGAAGATGGATGCGCGGATCAAGTCCGCGCATGACGGCCCTGATTCCATCAAAGGCAGAAAGCCCCCAACGGCCGTTGCAAGGTGACCTGCCGCAGCGCCGTCCGTCGCCGGGCGAGCAGGTCTGATCGGAGACGATGCAGCCGGGACAAATCTCAGGCGGTGGGGCGGGCTTCATCCTCCGCCATGGGAGCGATCGATTTGTTGCGGAAGTAATCCAGCACGAAGAGGCGGATGGCTGACGAAAGATTGCCTTGCTGACGGTTGCCGTCGATCTCGCCCACGAGCTCCGACAGGGTCATATTGCGGCGCGCGGAGATTTCCTTCATTCCGTTCCAGAAGGCTTCTTCGAGGCTGACGCTGGTCTTGTGTCCGGCAATCACAATCGAACGTTTCACCACCGGCGATTTCATGACTGATCCTTGTCGATGCGATGCTGATCCAACAGGGCGTCCGCCCTGCGCGCGCGATCCTGCTCGATCACGCGCTCGGATTTGGTGCGGCCGAATTTGAGTCGGTTCGCTTCCGCCCGCTTGGCGGACTGATCGCGTTGAATACGTTTCTTGTGTCGGTTGAGATTAACGAGATCGCCCAATGCCGCCTCCATCAACCCACGCTCATGGCGCGTGGCGTCCGAAGGCCCTGGGGTCGATGGCGGTTGAATGTAGTTTGACTTAAGGCCATCGGCAGGAAAGGTCTCAAGAGCGACTCAGGTTGTGCGACGCCCAGTGCGCTTCCGTTGGGCGGAATAACACGCTGTAACGCCATTGTTTTCCGAATCTAGCAGTCTTTCGGGCGTATGATTTATAATTATTCAGCGAAGTAATCTCCGCTGCACGGAATACCGTTGCCCCGTTTCAACTTGTCGCTAGCCGGGACGGGTCATCTTCTCCGGCTGAACCAGTCGGTCAAATTCGCGGGCGGTGACGAAGCCGAGACGGACGGCTTCCTCCTTCAATGTTGTTCCCATTTTATGGGCGGTTTTTGCAACTTTCGCGGCGTTGTCATAGCCAATTTTGGGCGCGAGCGCGGTGACCAGCATCAGCGACCGCTCCATGAGTTCCCGAATCCGCGTTTCGTCGGCACGGATACCATCGATGCAGTGGTCGGTAAATGAACGGCAGGCATCGGCAAGTAACTGAATGGAATTAGTCATACAGTATGCCAGAACCGGCTTATAGACATTCAGTTCGAAATGGCCCTGGCTGCCCGCCACCGTCACCGTGGCCTGATTTCCAAAGACCCGGCAGCAGACCATCGTCATCGCCTCGCACTGGGTCGGATTGACCTTGCCCGGCATGATGGACGAGCCCGGCTCGTTCTCCGGCAAGATCAGTTCACCTAATCCGGACCGCGGTCCCGATCCGAGGAAACGGATGTCGTTGGCGATCTTGAACAGCGCGGTGGCGATTGAATTGATCGCGCCGTGTACCGAAACATAGGCGTCGTTGCTTGCCAGCGCCTCGAATTTGTTCGGCGCACTGGTGAACGGCAGCTTGGTAATGGCCGCGGCGTGTTTGGCGAACGCCGCCGCAAACTTCGGCTTGGCGTTGAGGCCGGTGCCGACGGCGGTGCCGCCCTGCGCCAGCGGATAGAGTTCGCGCAAGGCGACGCGCAGCCGCGCCATGCCGCTTTCGACCTGCGCGGCGTAGCCGGAAAATTCCTGTCCCAATGTCAGCGGCGTCGCATCCTGGGTGTGGGTGCGGCCGATCTTGACGATCTTGGCGAACGCCTTCTCCTTCTTCCGCAGCGCCTTGGCGAGATAGGCGAGCGCCGGGATCAGATCGGCGGTGATTGCTTGGGCCGCCGCGATATGCATCGCGGTGGGGAATGAGTCGTTCGAGGATTGACTCATGTTGACGTGATCGTTCGGATGCACCGGCGCCTTGGCGCCGCGCGGCGCGCCCAGCAGTTCGTTGGCGCGGTTTGCGATCACCTCGTTGACATTCATGTTGCTCTGGGTGCCGGAGCCGGTCTGATAGACGACCAGCGGAAATTCATCGTCGTGCTTGCCGTCGATCACTTCCTGCGCGGCGCGGATGATCGCGCCGGCGCGGCGCTTGTCGAGCAGGCCGAGCTTCTGATTGGTCTGCGCCGCCGCGAGCTTGACGATTCCCAAGGCACGCACGATCGGCAGCGGCATTCGATCGCCGCCGATGCGGAAGTTCTGGCGCGATCGCTCGGTCTGCGCGCCCCAATAGCGGTCGGCGGCAACTTCGATCGGTCCGAAACTGTCGGTCTCGGTGCGGGTCCGCGACGTCGCGGAGCGTCGGGTGCGGGAGGATTTGGCAGTGCGAGCCATGGCGAGGGTCCGATGCGGTCGAGAACTGACACGCTCTGCCTTATCGCGTTTTAGGATGACGAGCTATCGTCGGTCTGCAACGCAACACCTCGTCAGACGCGCTGATGCCGGCCGATGCCGCGGCAATACCGCGCCTTCGGCCGAATCTGGAAACGCTCGAAATCTGCGGACAGCGGCGCCGCGACGCCACCATTCACCCATCGGATGTTACTTTTTGCGGAATCGATCCAGCCGAACCACTTCCGCTCCCTCGCTCGGTTTGGGCGAGTCGTCGGTGTCGGGCTCGTCAGCGACCGCCGTCGACGGAGAGGCTGCAGCCGGAAGCGGCGGCGTGGCCCCGGTCTGGTCGCCGCCGGTGACGGTCTGATCACCGACTTCGAACTGCAGGCCGAACTGCACCGATGGATCGAGGAAGCTCTTGATGGCGCTGAACGGGACCACCAGACGCTCGGGAACGCCACCGAAGGACAATCCGACCTCGAAGCGATCCGGCGTCACCACCAGATCCCAGAACTGGTGCTGAAGAATAATGGTCATCTCTTCGGGATATTGACCAAGCAGCCGGGGCGAGATTTTCACGCCTTCCGCCTTCGAAAGGAAGGTGATGTAGAAATGATGGTCCCCCGGCAGGCCATTCTCGGCGACGTCGGTCAGCACCTGCCGCAGCACGCCGCGCAGCGCATCGCGCGCCAGAACGTCATATCTAATGTGGTCGGTCGCCATCGGTCGGTCTCGTGATGTTGTCGGTAGATGGGGCCCGGACATGGCCGTGACCCGACTCGCTTGCCCCATGGTACTCCTGCCTCGCCGCGAGGTCAGCAGGGGCGGGTGTGGATGTACTGAACGTTCGGAGCTGCGCCGAATCGGAGACTGACCCTTTCGGGTGATGCCTCAGATCCCAGCCCGGCCCCAGCCGTGGTCCCCGTCTAAGTCCCAGCTTGCGAACGGTCGCGCGAGGAAAAGGTTCATCTCTAACCGCTGGCAGAGGGAAATTGAGTGGAGGCTTCTGTTGCCAGGTGCCTCCGGACCCCGCCTAGCGGAGCTTAACCCGCTAGGACTTTAAAGTGGTCTTTCAAACTGCGTTACGCAGCCTGAGCAACCGGAGCATAGTTGTCGTTTGCAACTATTGCATAGCCCGATAACGGCGGAACCATACCGAGAAAAAGCTCGCCCTTTACGCCCTCGTCGATCCTGTTTCGCCCCCGCCGAAGCTCCGGTCCGCGAGGGGCGGGAACTTGGGTGGAGGCGCCGGGTGCTGCCCCCGGGTCCGAATGGTTTATTGCGACGGCCATTTATTTCCATAGCCGGCGAACCGGCAGGGCTAATATAGGAGGCGAGGCGGCCTGGCGAAAGCCCTCTCTCGGTTTACCCTCGTTGGAGGAGGAAAGCGGCGGCCCCGCGCGTGGTGCAGGTGAGGCCTTTGAAAACACGCCTTGGTGCCCATAGGCGAAGGCTTTAACTCTCCTGCGATGTCGTCCGATTCTCCCGTCGCCGCTCGGCTGCCGCGCGATCCGCCGATGTCGCCTTTGCCGAGCACCTTCGCGCTGTTCGTGGCCTTTGCCAAAATGTCGCTGGCGGGGTTCGGCGGCGTGCTGGTGTTCGCGCGGCGCGCCATCGTCGACAAGCACCGCTGGATGAGCGCCGACGAGTTCAACGAGACCTTCGCGCTGTGTCATTTCCTTCCCGGGCCCAACATCGTCAACCTGTCGGTGGTGTTCGGGGCCCGGATCCGCGGGCTCGCCGGGAGCATCGCGGCCTTTGCGGGGCTGTTGGCGCCGCCGTTCCTGATCGTGACCACGCTCGCGCTCCTGTATGCGCATTACGGTGATGTTCCGGCGTTGCGGCGCGTGCTGAACGGCGTGTCCTGTGCGGCAGTCGGGCTGCTGCTGGCGGTGACGTGGCGGATGATGCTGCCGCTGCTGAAGCGGCGCGAGCCGGTCGCGCTGGTCATGCTGGTCGCGGTCTTCGTTGCGGTCGGCGTGCTGCGATGGCCGCTGCCGCAGGTGCTGCTGGTGACGATCCCGCTCAGCATCGCCGCCACGTGGCTGGCGCAACGGAGGAGCGCGGCATGACTGGCCTCGGCACCTTGATCAGCGTCGCGGCCGCGTTCGGCTGGCTGTCTTTATTCGCGGTCGGCGGCGCGGCGGCGGCTATCCCCGAAATCCACCGCATCGCCGTCGATCTCAACCACTGGATGACCGACGCGCAATTCGCCGACGCCTTCGCGATCGCGCAACTGTCGCCCGGTCCCAACGTCCTGATCGTGTCGCTGGTCGGTTATCACGCCGCCGGAATCGCCGGCGCCCTGGTGGCGACCTTGGCGATGTGCGTGCCAACCGCGGCCTTGGCCTATACCGTCAGCCGGCTGCTCCACCGGGCCGGCGATTCGCCGTGGCCGGCGCTGGTGCAGGTGGCGTTGGTTCCGCTCTCGATCGGCCTGATGGCCGCCAGCGGCCTGGTC
>DATMSE010000050.1:0-13808 GCA_035565575.1 Xanthobacteraceae bacterium | reverse complement strand
ACCAGCTTGCCGGGGATGCCATGGCCGCCGCCGGTGACCACCGGGATACCGGAGAAGCCGTGATCCTTCATCAGCAGCAGTGCGTCGGCGAGTTGAGCATCGGGACCGATGGTGAGCGGATTCACCACCATGCCGGACTCGTATTTCTTCACCTGCCGCACCTGTGCGGCCTGCCCTTCCGGATCGAAATTACGATGGATGACGCCGATGCCGCCGGCCTGCGCCATGGCAATGGCCATCTTGGCTTCGGTGACGGTGTCCATCGCGGAAGCGAGGATCGGGATGTTGACGGAGATCGATTTGGTGATGCGGGAGCGGATATCGGCTTCAGATGGCAGGATGTCGGATAGGCCGGGCTTCAGCAGCACGTCGTCGAAGGTGTAGCCCTCTTGAAACCGATCAGATCCTTGAAAACGCGTCATCGCCAACTCCATTCACGGCCTCGTGCCGCCGGCTTACCCGGAATGAGCGTCCGTTCGGTGACGCAAAGGCGGCGCGTCGCCGTGGAATCGGGAACCCATTACGAGGGATTGGCGGTGGTCGATAGCACGGCGTCCCGGCGTTTCAAAGGCTTTTGCCGCAATGCAGGGTCGCTTATCCCGCGCCTTCGCACTCAGGCCGTCCGCGGCCGCGGACCGGCTGTCAACGCGGATAGCCCGGCGGCGGACCATGTCGGCGGATCGCATCCACGACTTCCCGGTGGCGGCGATCCTCACGCTTCATGTAGACCGCGAGGATGGCGTGCGCCGACGGCACGAGGAAGAGGATATGGAAGATCAGCCCGAAGATCGCGCAGAACACGATCAGCAGCACGTTGAAGATGGCCGAGAACGGCTGGCCATTGAACAACAGGCCGATTGGCGGAAGAAGAGCGGCGAGGACATAGATCATCGTCGGAACTCCGTCAGACAGGCCCGCCCCGCACCACGCGGCGTACCTTCGCAGCCAGCATCTAGGACGTATTCCGCTTTCTGCAATGGTCGCCGGCGAGGTTGGGTGCTAAAGGCCCAGCTTTCGTCCGGCTCCTCCTCTCATCCCTGCAAGGCGCAATGACCAAGGAACGCGTGATCCCGCTGATCGTGGCGACCGCCCTGTTCATGGAAAACATGGACTCGACGGTCATCGCCACCTCGCTCCCGGCGATCGCGTCCGACATCGGCACCAGCCCGCTGACGCTGAAGCTGGCGATTACCTCCTACCTGCTGTCGCTCGCGGTGTTCATTCCGGCCTCGGGCTGGACCGCGGACCGCTTCGGCGCACGCAAGGTGTTCAGCGCTGCGATTGCCGTGTTCATGATCGGCTCGATCGGCTGCGCGATCGCCTCCTCGATCAACGATTTCGTGATCGCGCGGGTGGTGCAGGGCCTCGGCGGCGCGATGATGACGCCGGTGGGGCGGCTGGTGCTGCTTCGCTCCATCGACAAGAGCGCGCTGGTCAACGCCATGGCCTGGGTCACGGTGCCGGCGCTGATCGGCCCTGTGATCGGCCCGCCGCTCGGCGGTTTCATCACCACCTACTTCTCGTGGCACTGGATCTTCCTGATCAACATTCCGATCGGCGTCATCGGCATCATCATGGCGCAGCGCTACATCGATCCGATCCGCAGCGAAAACCCCGACCGCTTCGACCTTGTCGGCATGGTGCTGTCCGGACTCGGCCTTGGTGGACTCGCCTTCGGCCTCTCGGTCGCGGGGCTCGGGCTGATGCCGTGGCCGGCGCTGGCGGCGCTGATCGGCGGCGGCGCACTGTTTACCGTGCTCTATGTCCGCCACGCCAAGCGCACTGACAGCCCGGTGCTGGATTTCAGCCTGATGCGGCACCCGACGATGTATGCCAGCGTGATGGGCGGCTTCCTGTTCCGGCTCGGCATCGGCGCGCTGCCGTTCCTGCTGCCGCTCTTGATGCAACTCGGCTTCGGGCTGTCGCCGTTCAAATCGGGCCTCGTGACGTTCACCTCGGCGCTCGGCTCGATGGGCATGAAAGCGCTGGCCGCACGTATCATCCGCGCCTTCGGTTTCCGCAACATCATGTCGTTGAACGCGCTGGTGAGCGCCGTCTTCCTCGCGGCCTGCGCGCTGTTCACCAGCTCGACGCCGCTGCTGCTGATTGTCATCATCCTGATCGTCGGCGGCTTCTTCCGTTCGTTGCAATTCACCGCGCTCAATACGCTGGCCTATGCCGATATCGAACCTGCGAAGATGAGCCGCGCCACCACGCTGGTCAGCGTCGCGCAACAACTGTCGGTGTCAGCAGGGGTTGCCATCGGCGCGTTCTCAGTGGAAGCGACCATGGTGTTGAGCCATGCCAGCGAACTCACCGCCAGGGAGTTCGGCCCGGCCTTCGTGGTCGTCGGCATCTTCGCCGCGCTGTCGGGCTGGTTCTTCTTCCGCATGCCGGTCGATGCCGGCCACCAGATTTCCGGCCGTCAGGTCGTCGTGGTCACCCCGCCCCGTGAGGCCGAGGCGGAGGAAGAAGCCGCGCGGGAAACCGCCACCGCCCGCGATCAGAAGCTGGGCTGATCCGGAGGAAACGCCGGATGGCGATTGCAGCGCTGCGCGGCGCGTGATTTGCTGTGCCCTGCGTTGGCTCAATCGGGACCGCACCATGCGCCGACTGTGGTGGATCGCAACCCTGCTGACAATCGTGATCGCGCTGGCGAATGCCGCCGAGCGCCCGCCGGCGAGCCAGTGCCTCGCGATGGCGCAGATGCTCCCCAACGTCGTCTATGCCAGTATCCGCACCGCCGCGCGTGCGGATGAAGTCACCATCCGCTATGCCGGACATTCCACTTACGTGATCGAGACACCGGACGGCGTGCGTATCGCCACCGACTACACCGGCACTTACGACACCGGCGGATTGCCGGATGTCGTCACCATGAACCAGGCGCACTCGACGCATTACACGCTCAATCCCGACCCGCGCATCAAATATGTGCTGCACGGCTGGGGCGAGAACGGCGAAGCGGCGAAACACGCGCTCAGGGTGGGCGACGTCTTCATCCGCAACGTGCCGACCGATATCCGCCGCTCGCTTTATGACGACGGCGCCAACGTCGCGATGATCCTCAACGGCAACTCGATCTTCATCTTCGAGGTGGCGGGCCTGTGCATCGGCCATCTCGGCCACCTGCATCATCCGCTCGACGACAGCCATATCGCGGCGATCGGCCGGCTCGACATCGTCATGGTGCCGATCGACGGCACCTACACCATGTCGCTCGACGGCATGTCGGAGATCGTGCGGCGCTTGCGCGCATCTATCGTGTTGCCGATGCATCGTTTCGGTACGCCGCTGGCCGATCTGCTCGACCGGCTGCGCGGCCAGTTCGCCATTGACCAGCGCAGCGAACCATCGTTCCGGATTTCCGCCGGCGCCTTGCCGAAAACACCGACGGTGATCGTGCTGAGCGGGGTATGAGGCGCGGCTTCGCGGCGCTTGACTTGCGATCAAGTCCACGGCGACAACGAAACCATGAATGCTCAGGGGGCCAGATGCTGACTTGCACACCTGTCACCGACGATGCGGAAGCGCGCTATTCCTGCGCTTGCCATAGCCCCGCTTTCGCGCGGCTGAACGCGACCATCACCCCACGGTTTTCACGACGCTCATTCCTGACCGGCGCGGGTGCGATCGGCGTGCTGGCGCTCTCCCCGAACGCTGCAAAAGCCGTCGTGCCGCGTGCACCGGCAGGCCCGGTCGTCTTCACCAATGTTCGGATTTTCGACGGCAAGTCCGCAAGCCTGATCGCGGGACGCAACCTGATCGTCGAGGGCAACCGCATCAAGGCCATCGCGGACGCAGGCGCGCGTTGGCCCGATGGCGCACAGGTCATCGATGGCGGGGGCCGCACGCTGATGCCCGGCATGATCGACGCGCACTGGCACGCGCTGATGTGCGCCATCCCGGAGATCGTCGCCCTCACCGCGGACGTTCCCTATGTCCATCTGGTCGCGGCGCAAGAGGCCGAACGAACCCTGATGCGCGGCTTCACCACGATCCGCGATGTCGGCGGCCCGTCCTTTGCTCTGAAGCGCGCGATCGATGAAGGCATGGTCGCCGGGCCCCGCATCTTCCCGTCGGGAGCCATGATCTCGCAAACCTCCGGGCACGGCGATTTCCGGCTGCGTTATGAGGTGCCGCGCGGCTCCGCCAACGACATTAGCCACGCGGAAGCGGCGGGCATTTCCGCCATCGCCGACGGCGTGCCGGAAGTGCTGCGCCGCGTCCGCGAGCAGCTTCTGCTCGGCGCGAGCCAGATCAAGATCATGACCGGTGGCGGCGTCTCGTCCGCCTACGACCCGATCCACGTCAACCAGTTCACCGCCGAGGAAATCCGCGCCGCGGTCAATGCCGCATCGGACTGGGGCACCTACGTCTGCTCTCACGTCTATACGCCCGACGGCATCAAGCGCGCGTTGCAGAACGGTGTGCGATGCATCGAGCATGGACAACTCGCCGACGAGGACGCGGTGAAGATGATGGCCGACAAGGACGTCTGGTGGAGCCTGCAGCCGTTCCTCGCCGATGAAGATTCAAATCCGAAATCGAACCCGGTGCAACGCCAGCAGCAGGAGGAGGTCGCCAAAGGGACGATCCGCGCCTACGAACTGGCCAAAAAATACAAGATAAAGGCCGCGTGGGGCACCGATATTCTGTTCAACCCCAAGGGGGTCGCCACCCAGGGCAAGCAACTGGTCAAGCTGTCGCGATGGTTCGACAACGCCGACGTGCTGCGGATGGCGACCGCCGCGAACGGCGAGCTTCTCGCGATGTCCGGCGAGCGCAACCCTTATCGCGCCAAGGTCGGCGTCATCGAGCCGGACGCGCTGGCCGACGTGCTGCTGATCGACGGCAATCCGCTGGAAAACCTCGCGCTGATCGCCGATCCCGAGCCAAACCTGAAAGTCATCATGAAAGACGGCCGTATCTTCAAGAACACGCTGGCCTGAGCGCGACCAACGACACCACGCTATGCTCCGCCGCGAAAGCCCGTCGCCAGCAGATAGCGCTCCGATGAATCCTGACGGCTGGCCGCCGGCTTGACGTGGCGCACGGTGGCGAAGTCGCGTTTCACCTGCGCCAGCAGATCCGCGTCCGCGCCGCTCTGGAATACTTTTGCAACAAAGGTCCCGCCCGGTTTCAGGACTTCGGCCGCGAAGGCGGCAGCGGCTTCCACGAGGCCAACAATGCGCAACTGATCGGTCTTGCGGTGGCCAGTGGTGTTCGCCGCCATGTCCGACATCACCACGTCGGCACCGCCGCCGATCATCTCGCGCAAAACCTCCGGCGCCTTGTCGTCCATGAAATCGAGCTGCGTGAAGGTGACGCCGGGAATTTCCGGCATCTCCAGCAGATCGATAGCCACCACCTTGCCTTTGCCTTGCAGCACGCCGACCTTGCGCGCCGCGACCTGGCTCCAGCCGCCGGGGGCCGCGCCGAGATCGACCACCACCTGCCCCGGCTTCAGCAGCCGGTACTTGTCGTCCATCTCGATCAGCTTGTAGGCCGCGCGCGAGCGCCAGCCGTCGCGCTTCGCCTGCGCGACATACGGATCGTTGAGCTGCCGCTCCAGCCACAGCTTCGACGACAGTTTGCGTTTGCCGGCGCTCTTGACGGTGACGTGCAGGCGCCCGGTGGTGTCCTTTGCCATGGCGATTGCTTATCGCGAAAACGCTACAAGCGATAGGTCGTCAACAATCGGAGCGCTTCAATTGCTTTTGCGAAAGCGTCATTGCCGGGCCCGCCCCGGCAATCCATCCTTTTGAAAAGAGATGGATGCGCGGATCAAGTCCGCGCATGACAGCAACTGATCCCGTTACGCCGCGCCGATGGCGCCGTCCTCGCGCATCATTTCCACCAGCATGCCCTCCCGCAGGCCGCGATCGGCGACGCGCAGACGCGGCAGCGGGAACGCGTTGCGGATGGCGTCGAGGATGGCGCAGCCCGCCAGCACCAGATCGGCGCGCTCGAAACCGATGCAGTTGTTGTTCGCACGCTCCTGATAGCTCATGCCGAGCAGCGTGGTGATAGCCGACGTGATCTCGCTGTCCTCCATCCAAAGTCCGTCGACTTTGCGGCGATCATAGCGCGGCAGCTTGAGATGGACGCCCGCGAGCGTGGTCACCGTGCCCGATGTGCCGAGCAGATGCATCGTCTCGAGATTGCCGCCGTGCTTCGCGGCAAATGGCGCGACGTGCTTTGACACCTCCTGCACCATCCGCGCGTAGACCTCGGCGGTGACATCCTTGCCACCGAAGCGTTCCGCGAGCGTGACGACGCCCAGCGGAATGGACATCCAGGCGTCGACGCGCGGCGCGGCGTGCCGCCCCAGCCCGTCGCGCGCAATCCGCACCAGCTCGCTGGAACCGCCCCCGATATCGAACAGAATCGCGCCGCGCCCCATGGGATCGACCAACGGAGAACAGCCGATCACCGCCAGCGATGCCTCGGTCTCGCGGTTGATCACCTCGAGCGCGATGCCGGTCTGGCTTTCGACCCGGTCGCGGAAGGCATCGGCGTTGGAAGCCGCGCGACAAGCCTCCGTCGCGATCAGGCGCAGGCGCTGGGCATTGCGGTGACGCATCTTGTCCCGGCACACGCTCAGGGCGGAAATAGCGCGCCCGATCGCCGCCTCGCTGATGCGGCCGGTGGTGGAAATCCCCTCGCCCAGCCGAATGATCCGCGAAAAGGAATCGATGACGCGAAAGCTCTCGCCTTCGGGGCAGGCAATCAGCAAGCGGCAATTATTGGTGCCGAGATCGAGCGCCGCGTAGACTCCAGAACCGGCCAGCAACGGACCGGCACTCGCCGCGCCGTTGGTTTTCGGGCCGTTGTCACACGGTTGGAGCGGCTCCGGACCATCCAAGCGCCGGACGTCGTTGTTCATGCAATCCTGTCTCTCCACGGCCCCGGTGGCGGCCGGTAAGATATATCATTCACTGAAAGTTTAGCAGCCTCCGGCGGCAGCGCAACCGCAGCGCGCAGCGCATATGCCCAATCAGCCGTTGTTGCTATACCATTCGTGCATTATCTCCGCTCCAGACGATCGCACTGACGGCGCCAAACCTCCAGGAATCGCAGGCCTTATGGATACCAAAACGCCCCGGCACGCCTCCGACCTCGCCCTCGACAATGCCATCGCACTGCAAAAATATGCAGTCGGGCAGCCCGTACTCCGCAAGGAGGATGACAACCTCGTGCGCGGCAAGGGTCGCTATACCGATGACTTCAACCTGCCCGGGCAAGCCCATGCCTGGATCGTTCGCAGCAGTCATCCGCACGGCGTGATCCGCGCCATCGACATCAAGGCCGCGCGCGCCATGCCGGGCGTCCTGGGAATCTGGACCGGCAAGGACCTTCAGGCAGCCGGCTATGCGCCGATCCGTTGCAGCCTGCCGATGAAAAACGCTGACGGGTCGCCGCTGTTGCAGACCGATCGCATGGCGCTTGCCATCGACAAGGTGCGTTTCGTCGGCGATCCGGTGGCCTGCGTCGTCGCGGAAACAGCGGCGCAAGCCCGCGACGCCGCCGAGGCGGTGGTCGTCGAGATCGATGAGTTGCCGTCGGTGACGAAGTCCGAGGACGCCATCAAGCCCGGTGCGCCGCAGCTCTACGATCACATCCCTAACAATATCGCGCTCGACTATCACTTCGGCGATCAGGCCGCGACCGAAGCCGCTTTCGCCAAGGCCGCGCATGTGACCTCGCTGGATATCGTCAACACCCGCGTCGCCGTGGTGCCGATGGAGCCGCGCGCGGGCCTCGCGTCCTACGACGAGACGAGTGACCGCTTCACGGTGTATCTGCCTACGCAGGGCGTTTCCGGAAACGTGACATCGCTCGCGAAGCTCATGAACCTGCCGCGCGAGAAAATCCGGCTGCTGACCTACAATGTAGGCGGCTCGTTCGGCATGAAGAATGCCAGCTATCCTGAATATGTCTGCCTGTTGCACGCGTCGCGGCTGTTGCGACGGCCGGTGAAATGGCTGGAGGAACGCTCGTCGAGCTTTCTCAGCGACAGTCACGGCCGAGCACAGGAGGTGCGCGGCGAACTGGCGCTCGATGCCAAGGGCAACATTCTCGCCCTGCGCATCAGCGGCTTCGGCAATCTCGGCAGCTATGTCGCCGGCGTCGGGCCGCTGCCGTTGTCGCTCAATATCGGCAAGAACATCGCCAGCGTCTATCGCACGCCGCTGATCGAAGTGGACATCAAGTGCGTGGTCACCAACACGACTTTCATGGGCGCTTATCGCGGCGCGGGGCGGCCCGAAGCCAACTACTTCATGGAGCGGCTCATGGACCGCGCCGCCGCCGAGATGGGCATCGATCGCCTGACATTGCGCCGGCGCAACATGATCAAGCCGGCGCAGCTTCCGTTCAATGCCGCGAGCGGCATGTCCTATGACTCGGGTAATTTCCCCGCGGTGCTCGATAAGGCGCTGGACCTGGCCGACTATGTCGGCTTCGCCAAACGCAAACGCGAGGCGCGCAGGCGCGGCAAGCTGCGCGGCATCGCAATCGGCTGCTACCTCGAGGTGACGGCCGGCATGACTGAACTCGGCAAGATCAACTTCGAACCCGATGGCACTGTGCGGCTCACCACCGGCACGCTGGATTTCGGCCAGGGCCATGCCACGCCGTTTGCGCAGGTGCTGGCGTCCCGGCTTGGCATCCCCTTCGAGAGCATTCGCCTCGAACAGAACGACAGCGACGTCGTTCATAGCGGCGGCGGGACCGGCGGGTCGCGCTCAATCATGACCAGCGGTACCGCCATCGTCGAGGCCAGCGATCTGGTCATCGCCAAGGGCAAAACCGCAGCCGCCAACAGGCTGGAAGCATCCGAAGACGACATCGAGTTTTCCGGCGGCCGCTTCACCATCGCCGGCACCGACCGCAGCATCGGTCTGATCGAACTCGCCGAGGCCCTGCGCACGCGGCCGCCGCAGGACGGCCAGCCCAGCTCGCTGGATGTCGATCACACCTCCTCGAGTGTGGCGTCGACCTTCCCGAACGGCTGCCACGTCAGCGAGGTGGAGATCGATCCCGACACCGGCGTCACCCGGATCGTGAAATACACCGCCGTCAACGATTTCGGCGTGGTCATCAATCCGATGATCGTCGCCGGCCAATTGCATGGCGGCATCGTGCAGGGCATCGGCCAGGCGCTGATGGAAGCGGTCAGCTACGACGAGAGCGGGCAGCCGATCACCGGCTCCCTGATGGATTACGCGCTGCCACGCGCCGCCGATGTGCCGTCCATGACGCTCAGCGACATGCCTTCGCCCGCCACCACCAATCCGCTCGGCGCCAAAGGTTGCGGCGAAGCCGGCTGCGCCGGCAGCCTGGCGACGCTGGTCAATGCGGTGATCGACGCGATGGCGGACGAAGGCGTGACGCAAATCGAAATGCCGCTGACACCGGAACGCGTGTGGCGCGCCCTGCGCGACGCGCGGCAGGCCGCACGGGCCTAAATCGGACGCAGTTCACAGCTTCAAACCTCAGCGTCGAGCCCGCGCAGGCGGGACCCCAGAACCACCGGATTCCCCACTCCATCGTCATGCCCGCGCTTGTCGCGGGCATCCACGTCTTCTTTAGACTTGGATGAATTGAGAACGTGGATGGCCGGGACAAGCCCGGCCATGACGGAAACTACGCCGCCGCCTGTTCGCGCGGGCGGAAAATCGCAACGTGATGACAATGCGCGACCGGCGTCCGGCCATTCGCGACGATGATGGCATCGAACTCGGCGAAGCGGTGGCCCTTTCTGTCGTAGTTCTCCGTGACCCGCGCGCGGGCTGCGAGATCATCATGCGGATGGGCCGCGGCCAGAAGCTGCATCGTGCTGCCGACATGAATCCACGGGCCAAGCACGACATTCTGCACCAGCACCTGATTCATGATGCGCTGGAAAATCCCCGGATGCAGCACACCGCTATCGCGATAGATCTGATCGGTCTCGCGCACCTCCTCGAGATATTGTGTGAACTCCTTGTTGTTCCAGCTTCGCGGAGCTGTGCCCAGCCATTCCCCTGGAACGAAGGCTTTGTCGTTCACCGGCCGACGCGTGGCGCGCGGCGCAGTGTCCGGATAATCGCCGAGCACGACGGGGTCCGTCTTATCCGGCAGCGATGCCTGCCCGGTGGCGCACAATGCACCGCGGCTTTCGACGCGGAGTGCCAGCGCATGGTCGTGCTCCTCACCGATCACATCCGCCATCTCGCCGTCATAGACCGGCTTGACGAAGCGCGCCTCGATCCGGCCCCGTTCAAGGAACGTGCGTCCCCAACGAGCAATCGGCACATGCATCATGTAAGCCATCACCTCAACGCCGGGAACCAGACCGCCGCTGAAGCCGTATCGCTGCGCGACCACGTCATCATGCATCTTGTTCTCGGAATTCTTTGCGGTGTTATAGGCCGAAACCCGATAAGGCTGCATGCTGGACATTGATCTTCCACTCTCCGATTTGCCGCTGGCGCCGATGCTACGCGTCTAGCGCGCAATGGCAAGCCGGCGCGATGCCATACTCGCATTTTACGCGCCGATGGCGTAGGAGAGCGGTTTCCTCATTCCGCCACCGGGAAATTCGCCTTTGACGATGCCGCGCATCTATATCGACGCCGACGCCTGTCCGGTGAAGGACGAGGTCTATCGCGTGGCTGCGCGCCACAGGCTTCCGGTCAGCGTGGTAGCGGGCAAGTTCATCCGCGTTCCGCAGGACCCGCTGATCGAGCGCATCGCCGCCGGCAACGGCATGGATGCCGCCGACGACTGGATCGCGGAGCGCGCCGGACCATGCGATATCGTCGTGACATCCGACATTCCGCTCGCCAGCCGCTGTATCAAGGCCGGCGCAACCGTGATCGCGCCGACCGGCAAGCCGTTCACTGAAGAGTCCATCGGGATGACTTTGGCGGTGCGGAACCTGATGACCGACCTGCGCTCCAGCGGCGAGATGACCGGCGGACCTTCGGCCTTCTCGCCGCGTCATCGCTCCGCCTTCCTCTCGGCGCTCGAGCAGGCTATTCGGCGTATCCAGCGATCGCAGGCTGGCTCCGTCTGACGATCGTTCAGCCTTCAATCGAGTTGTAAGAGATATGGCACCGCCCCTGATCCAACTAAAAGACATTGCCTTGACGTTCGGGGGCACACCCCTGCTCTCCGGCGTGGAGCTTTCAGTCTCGGCCGAGGAGCGGGTCTGCCTGATCGGCCGCAACGGCTCCGGCAAATCGACGCTGTTGAAGATCGCGGCCGGTCTGGTCGAGCCCGACAGCGGCTCGCGCTTCGTGCAGCCCGGCGCGACGGTGCGCTACCTGCCGCAAGAGCCGGATTTCGACGGCTTCGCCACCACGCTCGCTTATGTCGAAGCCGGGCTCGGCCCCGGCGACGATCCCTATCCGGCGCAATATCTGCTCGAACAGCTCGGGCTGCACGGCGACGAGAACCCGACGCAACTTTCCGGCGGCGAAGCGCGCCGCGCGGCGCTCGCCCGCGTGCTGGCGCCCTCGCCCGACATCCTGCTGCTGGACGAGCCGACTAACCATCTCGACCTCACCACCATCGAATGGCTCGAAGGCGAACTCGGGTCGCGCCGCAGCGCGCTGGTGCTGATCAGCCATGACCGGCGCTTCCTCTCCAACCTCTCGCGCAGCACAGCCTGGCTCGATCGCGGACAAATCCGCCGCATCGAGCGCGGCTTCAGTGCGTTCGAGGAATGGCGCGACGAGGTGCTGGCGGAAGAGGAACGCGACCAGCACAAGCTCGATCGCAAGATCGTCGCGGAAGAACATTGGTTGCGCTACGGCGTCTCCGGTCGGCGCAAGCGCAACGTCAAGCGCCTCGGCAATCTTCACGCGCTGCGCGCGGAACGTCGCAACTATCGCGGCACGACCGGCAGCGCCAGCCTCGCTGCCGCCGAGGCCGACAAATCCGGCAAGCTGGTGATCGAGGCCAAGGGCATCGGCAAGGCCTATGACGGCCGTGCCATCGTCGACAACTTCTCGATCCGCATCCAGCGCGGCGACCGCATCGGCATCGTCGGCCCCAACGGCGCCGGCAAGACCACGCTGATCAACATGCTGACCGGCGCCAGCGAGCCGGACAGCGGCAGCATCCGCTTCGGCGTCAACATCGAGATGGCGACGCTGGATCAACACCGCGAAAGCCTCGATCCGAAATCGACACTGGCGGATGCGCTCACCGGCGGCCGCAGCGACCACGTCATGGTCGGCGGCAAGCCCAAGCACGTCGTCAGCTACATGAAGGACTTTTTGTTCACGCAAGAGCAGGCGCGCACGCCGCTGGAAGTGCTGTCCGGTGGCGAGCGCGGCCGGCTGATGCTGGCGCGCGCGTTGGCCAAGCCTTCGAACCTGCTGGTGCTGGACGAGCCGACCAATGACCTCGACCTTGAAACTCTCGATGTGCTCGAGGAAATGCTTGGCGACTATCAGGGAACCGTGATCCTGATCAGCCATGACCGCGACTTTCTCGACCGCGTTGTGACCTCGGTGATCGTGCCCGAAGGCAAGGGCCGCTGGATCGAATACGCCGGAGGCTATTCCGACATGCTGGCGCAGCGCGGCGCGGATTTACAACGTGCGGCGATCAAGCAACCGGCGGGCGCCGCGCAACCTGTTGCGCCGAAGGAGACGAAGGCTGCACCGCAAGCCAAGCGCCGCCTCAGCTTCAACGAGAAGCATGCTCTGGAGACGCTGCCGAAGACCATCGAGACCTTGCAGGCCGAGATCGCGAGACATCAGAAATTGCTCGATGATCCCGACCTCTACAGCAAGGATCGCAAAAAATTCGATCAGGTCTCGCAGGCGATCGCTACCGCGCACGACAAGCTGTCGGAAGCCGAAACCCGATGGCTCGAACTGGAAATGCTCCGCGAGGAAATCGAGCAGAGCTGAAAACGGCTCAGGTTCGAGATAGCTGATGCGTCATTGCCGGGCTTGACCCGGCAAACCATCCTTTCAAGAATGACGGATGTGCGGATCAAGTCTGCGCATGACAAATCCTCTTTCGACCAAATCGCCGAACGGCTTTGAGGAGTTCTCATGACCACCGCCCTCGCCGCCAAGATCGCCCGCGAATTCGGCACGCCCGTTGCGGTGATCGACATGGACCGCGTCGAGCGTAACATCGCGCGGGTGCAGGCGGCGTGCGATGCCGCCGGCGTCGCCAACCGGCCGCATATCAAGACGCACAAGTCACCGGAGCTGGCGAAACTTCAGATCAAGGCCGGCGCGCGCGGCATCACCTGCCAGAAGCTGGGCGAAGCCGAAGTGATGGCGAATGCCGGCATCGACAACATCCTCATCAGCTACAACCTGCTGGGTGACGAGAAGATGGCACGGCTCGGCGCGCTGCGCTCGCGCATGAACGTCACCGTCGCCGCCGACAATCCCGTCGTGGTTGCCGACCTCACCAAGGCGGCAACCGCCGCCGGACGCTCGCTGCCGGTGGTGGTGGAATGTGATACTGGCCGCAAGCGCGCCGGCGTCGAGACGTCCGCCGAGGCCGTTGCCCTGGCTAAAACCATTTCCACGTCGCCCGGCCTGAGCTTCGCGGGATTCATGCTGTATCCGACCGAGACTGGATGGCCCGAGGCTCAGAAATTCTATGACGAAGCGCTAGCCGGCATCCGCGCGCTGGGGCTCAAGGAGCCTGCCATCGTCTCCACGGGCGGCACGCCGAACCTGAAGAACCTCGGACAACTGCGTGGCGCAACCGAGCACCGGCCCGGCACCTACATCTACAACGATCGCATGCAGGTGGCTGCCGGCGTCGCCACGCTCGATGAC
>DATMSE010000049.1:0-2059 GCA_035565575.1 Xanthobacteraceae bacterium | reverse complement strand
TGATCGAAACCGCGACGCGCGAGGACGCCATTGCGTGGATGAAGCGCGCGCCGTTTGCGCCGGGCGATGAACTCGAACTGCGCCAGGTGTTCGAGGCGGAGGATTTCGGCGAAGCCTTCACGCCCGAACTGCGCGAACAAGAAGAACGTTTGCGGGCCGAGGTTGCGGCGCGGCGGTAACTGCGTTCGAAATTCCTCTGGTTGCACGCTTAACGGTCCAACTCAGCCTCTCATTCGTCATGGCCGGATTTATTCCGGCCATCCACGTCTTGATCTTTGCAACGCAGGAAGACGTAGCTGGCCGGGACAAGCCCGGCCATGACGAAGGGTTAGAACCTGGATCACGAAACCTTAGACCCTGGACTTGGAAGGAATCCCCCCATGCGTTTCATGATGTTGATGATCCCGAAAGGCTATGAGACCGCGCCGCCCGACGTGAAGCTCGATCCGGAGCGCGTGAAATCAATGATGGCCTATAACGAGGCGCTGCAAGCGGCCGGCGTGCTGCGGGCGCTGGACGGACTGCATCCGCCCTCGACCGGCGCGCGGGTGTCGTTCGCGGGCGGCAAGCCGCTCGTCACCGACGGGCCGTTCGCGGAAGCCAAGGAAGTGCTCGGCGGCTACTGGATCATCGACGTCGCCTCGCGCGAGGAGGCGATCGCCTGGGCGACGCGCTGCCCGGCCTCCGAGAACGAGGTGATCGAGGTGCGTCAGATTCAGGACATCGCCGATTTCGATGCCGAGGTGCAGGAGGCGATGGCCGGCTTCCCCGATCTGCAGGCGGCGGCGCGCCGCTAGCGCCGATCGCTGGTCAGGATCGACTGGCGCGGGGAGAGCGGTGCGGCCAGTCCGCGCTGCCCTGATCCGGCCATCGAATGGCCGCAAGAGTCCCGGAATGAATTCCTCAATGTTTTCAAGGGGCGGAAAACCCGGAAAATGAGTAGCCTTTTCAGCCACTTCATGTAAAAGCCATTAACATGAGCTGGCGAAAGGACCGCCGCGGCCCGGAACGCGGCTATCACCATGGCAACCTGAAGGAGGCGCTGCTGCAAGCGGCGCTGGGCCTCATCGCTGAGAAGGGACCCGCCGGGTTCACCTTCGCCGATGCCGCGCGCTCGGCCGGCGTCAGCCCGGCGGCGCCGTATCGGCACTTCCGCGACCGCGACGAACTGCTGTCCAGCATCGCGCAGCGCGGGTTTGAACTGTTCGAGGCGGTGCTCACCAAAGCGTGGGACGACGGCCGACCCGATACCGTCACCGCGTTCGAGCGGGTCGGCAAAGCCTATCTGCATTTCGCGCGCAGCGAGCCGGCGTTCTACTCGGCGATGTTCGAGTCCGGCGTGCCGATCGACGTCAACCCCACATTGATGGTGGCGAGTGAGCGTGCGTTCAACATCATTCGCGCTGCCGCCGAACGGCTTGCCGCGCTGGCGCCGCCCGGCGTTGCGCGGCCGCCGGCAATGATGATGGCGCTGCACATCTGGTCAATGTCGCACGGCGTGGCCTCGCTGTTTTCGCGCGGCGATTCCGCGCGGCGCAAGCTGCCGATGTCGCCGGAAGAACTGCTGGAAGCGGGCGTGCTGATCTATCTGCGCGGGCTCGGCTTCCCGACGGATCGCCGCGCCGGTGACGCAGGCGAGGGCGCCGCGAGCCGCCCGCCGCCCGGTCCGCCGCCCGGAGGACCATGGGGCAAACCGGCGAAGTAATTCGTCGATGTGCGCCCGACGGCAGCCGTCGACGCTGACTTCTTCCAGAGACCTGAAAAATTGTTCGCCCCGCAACCGACGGGCCTGGAACCTTGATTGTTTTGCCCAGTAGCGCGTGCGGCTTCTCCGTTGCCCATTGTTGGTGCCGGTCTTGAAGGTCACGGTCCCAAAGTACAATTCCAACCATGAGCCTTGTGACGAGCCTTGTGACGAGTCTCGTGACCGAGAATCTTGTGACGAGAGTCTTATGACGAGTCTTGTGACGAGAGTCTGTGACGAGTCTTGGCCCGGACCTGCCTGTGACAAATATTCTCGTGATCCCCGCGGTCCTCGCTTGACAAAAATCTGGAACGG
>DATMSE010000048.1:0-15468 GCA_035565575.1 Xanthobacteraceae bacterium | reverse complement strand
CCCTGTGGGACAAGAAGCTGCCCAAGCTGGAAGACATGGGCATCGCGCTCAGCCAGTCCGGCGTGCGGCAGGGATATGTCGAGGGGCCCGAGGGGCAGGACCTGCGGATGGTCGAGCGGCCGGTCGATCTCGGCGCCGATGGCAAATTCCTGGTGACGGTGGCGGGCGATGCCACCGAGATCTACGAGGAGACCCGCGCTTTCGACTATTATCTGTTCGGCACCTTCGCGGCGCTGACCATTGGGCTATTGTTGACCACCGTCTTTCAGGTGCGCTTCGGCCTTGCGCCGCTGAAACGCATTTCCGATGCGATCGCCGATATCCGGTCCGGTCGGGCGGAGCGGCTGGAGGGCAGTTTCCCGGTGGAGATCGCGCCGCTGGCGCGCGAGACCAATGCATTGATCGAAGCCAATCGCGAGATCGTCGAGCGGGCCCGTACTCATGTCGGTAACCTGGCCCATGCGGTGAAGACGCCGCTGTCGGTGATCGTCAACGAGGCCACTGCCCGGGGGGGCGATCCGTTCGCGGCAAAAATCCTCGAACAGGCCGCGGTGATGCGCGATCAGGTGGCGCATCATCTGGAGCGCGCCCGCATCGCCGCGCGTCCCACCATCGTCGCGACGGTGACTGAGGTCGAACCGGTGATCGAGGCGCTCGGCCGCACCATGGAGAAAATCCATCGCGGCATCGATATCGACATTGCCGCGCCCGCCGCGGCCAGGTTTCGGGGCGAGCGGCAGGATTTCGAGGAGATGGTCGGCAACCTCGTCGACAATGCCTGCAAGTGGGCGCGGGCGCAGGTCTCCATCAAGGTCGAGGTGCGGCCGGCGGACGACCCGCAACGCGAGGCCATGCTGCACATCATCGTCGACGACGATGGAAAGGGCTTGTCGCCGGACGAGCGCGCGCAGGTCTCCCGCCGCGGCAAGCGGCTGGACGAATCCAAGCCCGGCTCGGGGCTGGGCCTCTCCATCGTGGTCGATCTGGCGGCGCTCTATGGCGGCCGCCTGACGCTGGATGCCGCGCCGCTGGGCGGGCTGCGAGCCGAACTGACCCTGCCGGCGGCCTGAGCCTGCTCCCGGCGCGCGGTAACCCTTTATCCTCAACGGGTTCTTAAGGAGGGATCGGTTATGACGCGGCTGGGTGTCTGTCGACGCCCAGCGGATTCATACGCATGGCCAAGACAACGACCGAGCGGCTGAGAGACTATCTGGCACAGCTTCCGCCCAAGGCGCAGGCGCTCTTGATGCGCGAGTTCGAGCGGGCGATCGAGCGCGGCGAGGATGCTGCCGTCGCAACGTTGGTGCTTGGCGAATTGCGCAAGATCGCGCGCGGTCCCGAGGCCGACCTGACGGCGCGGGCCGAAGACGGGATGCGGCTGCTGTTTCGGCCGCTGGAGCCCTTTCTGGTCGATGGCAATGCCGGGGTGCGGCCGGGGCAGATTCGCCGCAGTTCGCTGGCGCCGGTCTGGCAATGGTTGTGCCGCGAGGGTGCGCCGGACGCCGCGCGAGCCTTCGAAGCCGCACTGACGCAAGCCGCTTCGCGGCCCTCCACGTCCGATGCCACTCATCCGGTGCACGCGTTCCAGAGCGCGGCTGTCGAGGCCATCGACGCGGTGCTTGGCGTCGCTGGCGACGGTCGGCGCGGTCTGCCGCGCCTTGGCTCGCCCGCCGCGATAGAGGATTTGCCGGGGATCGGAACGGTTCTGAGAGCGCGCGAGGCGCTCGATGCGCTCAATGCCAGGCTGCAGGGTACGCTGCGATCATTCGATCAATCCCAGATCGCGTCGGTCAACGGAGCGTTGAATAATCCGCAACTGCAGGCGCGGCAGGTGCTGCCGTTTGCGCTGTCCATCGTGATTTCGCGCCTTGCATCGCCGTGGCAGATCATCCGCCTCGCCATTGCGGCGGCGGGCTCGGACGACGAGATCCGGGTTGCGGCGACATCGTACGGCGTGGCCGTCACTATGGCGATTCACGATCTGGCGCAGGTCGCGGCCGGTCTGCGCGCAGACATCAAGCGCGGCCGCTTCGCCGATGTTTTGGATCAGCTCAAGACCGTCCATGACGGCATTCGCGGCTTGCGAACCGAACTCGACATCCGCAACGACTCGGCGTGGGGACGTCAGCTTGCCGCCATTCGCGTGGACATTTCCAACGCGTTGCAGGTCGAAATCGACAGCGTGCCCGGCCGCGTCCGCCGCCTGCTGCGCCAGCGCCCGGACAAGGACATTTCCGCCACCAGCCGGCTCGATCAGATCGAGGTCGATGAAACCGCGGCGCTGATCGGGTTCGTGGCGGTTTGCCGCACCTATGCGAGCGAACTGGCGATCAACGAAGTCACGCTGCGCAGCTTCTCGGATCTCCAGCACTATCTCGAGCAGTCGACCGAAGCGCTGGTGGAATCGCTGCGCGGCGCGAGCAGCAAGACGCTGGCGTTCCGCCATATGCAGGCCAAGGCCGCGATCCGGTTCTGCGACGTGGTGTTCGGTCACGACTATGCGTCGCTGATGGAACGCGCCGCGGAATCGGCGCTGAGCGGCGAACGAAGGTCCGCCCGCGCCAGCTGACCGCGCGGTCTCGACGCGCCCGGGGCGATGCTTGCCCTCCGCATGTGGCATGCGGATAGGCGGAGCGCCGGCTTTTCCTTGATTCCGCAGGAATTTCGCCAGAGTTCCGGTGCCGCAATTGTCAATTGCATGGCTGCCGCAGGCATGGTGTAACGCCGCAAATCGACGCCGACGGCCGCGCCGGGCGGCTGCCACTGGAATCCTGCCGAATGTCGCTCTGGTTTTTGCTTGCGTTGATGACCGCGGGAGCGATTTTCGCGGTGCTGTGGCCGCTCGGCCGCCGCAGCACGCCGCAGCAGGGCGGTCGCGAGTCGGCGGTTTACCAGGACCAGCTGGCAGAGATCGATCGCGATATCGCCGCCGGTCTGATCGGCGGCACCGAGGGCGATGCCGCGCGGGTCGAGATCAGCCGCCGGCTGCTGGCTGCCGCCGATGCGGAGCAGGACAGCCGCCTTCATTCCAGCCTGACATGGCGCCGCGCTGCCGCCGTGGTGGCATTGATCGGCATGCCGCTGCTGGCGGGTGGCCTGTATCTGCATCTCGGCTCGCCGGAGTTGCGGGATTTTCCGCTGGCGAGCCGCACGCAGACGCCGGTCGCCGGGCAATCCCTCGATCAGTTGATCGGACAGGTGCAGGCGCACCTGGAGAAGAATCCGACCGATGGCCGCGGCTGGAGCGTGCTGGCGCCGGTGCTGGGACGTCTCGGCCGTTTCGACGATGCCGCGCAAGCCTATCGGAACGCGATCAAATATGACGGCGACACCGCCGCGCGCCGCGCCGGCCTGGGCGAGGCGCTGGCCGCGGCTGCCAACGGCGTGGTCACCACGGATGCCAAAGCCGAGTTCGAACGCGCTGTCGCGCTCGATCCGGAGGATGTGCGGGCGCGCTATTTCCTCGGGGTCGCGGCCGAGCAGGACGGCCGGCCGAAGGAAGCCGTTGCGATCTGGCAGGCTCTGCTTGCGAAATCCTCGTCCGACGCGCCATGGCGGCCGGTGCTGGAGGCGGCGTTGACGCGACTCGGTGCTCCGGCCGCGGCCGCTTCGGACGGGGCTGGCGCGAAGGCGCCGGCATTGTCCGATGAGACGATCGCCTCGGCGCAGGGCATGAGCGATCAGGATCGCGGCGCGATGATCCGCGGCATGGTGGATCGGCTTGCCGCGAAACTGCAGCAGAATGGCAACGACGTCGAGGGATGGCTGCGGCTGGCCCGGGCCTATATGGTGCTCAACGAGCCGGAGCGGGCCCGCGCGACACGCGACGACGCGCGCCGCGCGCTTGCTGCGAGCGAGGCGGATTTGCGCAAGCTCAACGAAGGGTTCAAGGCGCTTGGGATAGACGGATGAAGCATGATCCCGGAACCGTTCCCGGATGGGATCGCGCTTCTCCAGAAACGACGCGATGGACCGGTTCAACCGGGTTGAGCGAGGCTCACGCGGGAATGTTCGACGGGTAGCAGGCTATGACACGCAAGCAACGGCGATTGACGATGATTGGTGGCGCGCTCGTCGTGCTCGCCATTGCTGTCGGCCTGGTGCTGAATGCGCTGCGCGATTCCATCGTATTCTTCTCGACGCCGCAGATGGTGGCCGAAAAGCAGATTCCTGCGGGCAAGCGTTTTCGTCTCGGCGGTCTGGTGGAACCGGGCTCGCTGGTGCGCGGCGATCATCTTGCGGTGACGTTCAAGATCTCCGATGGCAGCAACACCTTGCCGGTCGCCTACAAAGGCATCCTCCCTGACCTGTTCCGCGAAGGGCAGGGCGTCGTCGCCGAGGGCGCACTGGACAATGCCGGCGTGTTCAAGGCCGACACGGTCCTCGCCAAGCACGACGAAACCTACATGCCGAAGGAAGTCGCCGACGCCTTGAAGAAACAGGGGCATTGGAAGGATGACTACGAGAAGGCCGGGAAGAAGCCCGCCGATGAGCCTCGCCCGATGCAGGGGGCTTCGCGATGATCGCGGAGATCGGGCATTATGCGCTGGTGCTGGCGCTCGCCCTGGCGCTGGTTCAATCCACCGTGCCGATGGTCGGCGCCCGGCTGCATGATCCGGTGCTGATGAACGTGGCGCGCTCGACGGCGCTGGCGCAATTGCTCTTCGTCGGGCTTTCGTTCCTGGCGCTGGTGCTGCTTTACGTGACGTCGGATTTCTCGGTCGCCAACGTCTACGAGAACTCGCACTCGCTCAAACCGTTGATCTACAAGATCACGGGCGTGTGGGGTAATCACGAAGGCTCCATGCTGCTGTGGGTCAGCATTCTGGCGCTGTTCGGTGGCCTCGTTGCCATCTTCGGCCGCAATCTGCCGCTCACGCTGCGCGCGAATGCGCTGGCGGTGCAGGGCTGGGTCGCGACCGCCTTCTATCTGTTCATCCTGCTGACGTCGAATCCGTTCCTGCGGCTCGCCAACCCGCCGATGGAGGGACGCGACTTGAACCCGGTGCTGCAGGATCCCGGCCTCGCGATACATCCGCCGATGCTCTATCTCGGTTATGTCGGCTTCTCGATCTCATTCTCCTTCGCCATCGCCGCGCTGATCGAAGGGCGGATCGATGCGGCATGGGCGCGCTGGGTACGGCCCTGGACGCTAGTGGCATGGATGTTCCTGACGCTCGGCATCGCCATGGGGTCGTACTGGGCCTACTACGAACTCGGCTGGGGCGGCTGGTGGTTCTGGGACCCGGTGGAAAACGCTTCGCTGATGCCCTGGCTCGCCGGCACCGCGCTGCTGCATTCCGCCGTGGTGATGGAAAAGCGTAACGCCCTGAAAGTCTGGACCGTGCTGCTCGCGATCCTCACTTTCTCGCTGTCGTTGCTCGGAACCTTCCTTGTGCGTTCCGGCGTGCTCACTTCGGTGCATGCCTTCGCCACCGACCCGACGCGCGGCGTGTTCATCCTGATGATCCTGTGCATCTTCATCGGCGGCAGTCTTTCGCTCTACGCCTGGCGTGCGTCGTCGTTGAAGCAGGGCGGCTTGTTCGCGCCGATCTCGCGCGAGGGCGCACTGGTGCTCAACAACCTGCTTCTGACGACGGCATGCGCGACCGTCTTCATCGGCACGCTCTATCCGCTCGGACTTGAGGTGCTCACCGGCGAGCGCATTTCGGTGGGCGCGCCGTTCTTCAATCTGACCTTCGCGCCGCTGTTCGTGCCGTTGCTGCTGGCCTTGCCGTTCGGGCCGCTGCTGGCATGGAAGCGTGGCGATCTGCTCGGCGCGGCGCAACGGCTCTATGCCGCCGGCATTACGGCGCTGGTGGCGGTTGCCGTACTATGGGCCTGGGTCCGCGGCGGCAGCGCGTTCGCGCCGCTGGCGATCGGGCTCGCGGTGTTCGTCATTGTAGGCAGCCTGACCGATATTGCCGAGCGCAGCATGCTGTTCCGGATGCCCTTGGGGATCGCATTGCGTCGCGCGCGCGGATTGCCGCGCGCCGCCTGGGGAACAATGTTCGCTCATCTCGGCGTCGGCGCCGCGCTAATCGGCATCGTCTGCGAAAGCACCTGGAACACCGAGCTGATTTCGACGCTCAAGCCGGGAGACGTCGCCAAGATCGCCGGCTACGAATTGAAGCTCGACGATCTCGGCCAGCGGCAGGGACCGAACTTCGGCGAGATGGTGGCGAGATTCACCGTCAGCGAAAGCGGGAAAGTCATCGGCACGATGACGCCCTCAAAACGCAGCTTCGCAGCGCGCGCGATGTCGACCACCGAGGCCGCGCTGCTGTCGCGCGGATTCAGTCAGCTCTATATTTCGTTGGGTGATACGGCGGCGAGCGGCGCGATCGCCGTGCGCATCTATCACAAGCCGATGGTGCTTCTCATCTGGCTCGGCCCGCTGCTGATGGCTTTCGGTGGCCTGCTGTCCTTGTCGGATCGGCGCCTGCGCGTCGGCGCGCCGAAGCCGGCGAGGGCCGCGCGTGCTTTGCAGGCCGCGGAGTAGGGCTGTGATGCGTGCAATCATCCAAGGATCGTCGCCGCCTGGGCGGGCACGACTCCGTGTGTGGGGCAAGTCTCTGCGCATTGTTAGCGCAGTTCTGTACTTTGCGTTGGCGATCGCATCGCCCACCTTCGCCGTGCAGCCCGACGAGGTGATGAAAGATCCCGCCAAGGAAGCGCGGGCGCGCGAACTGTCGCGCGAACTGCGCTGCATGGTGTGTCAGAATCAATCGATCGATGATTCCGAAGCTCCGCTTGCGCGCGACTTGCGGCTGCTGGTGCGCGAGCGCATCGCCGCCGGCGACAGCAACAAGCAGGTCATCGATTTTCTAGTCGCGCGCTATGGCGAATATGTTCTGCTCAAGCCGCGCTTCGAGCCGCAGACCTTGCTGTTATGGCTGCTGACGCCGCTCGCGCTCGGCGGGGGCGCACTCGGATTGTGGTGGCAATATCGGCGGCGGCGGTTCGGCGCGGAAGCTGCGGCCGGCGAACGGCTGGAACTGACGGCCGAGGAACAGGCGCGGCTGGAAAAACTCCTTGCAGCGCAAAGCGTTGAGAAGCCGAACTGAGCTTCGCGCCGCCGCCCTCCAGATTACCAAAGATTAATTCCCTCGCCAGCATGTCGTAAGGCGGCCGATCCCATCTTCAGGACCAAGCGATACGTCATCGCGCGTCCATTCTGGCTCCTGGAGATTGTTATGATCGATCGTCCTTCCGACCTCACCTCTTCCCCACAATATCAGCCGCGCCGTTCGATTCTGTCGCTGCGCAAGTTTGCGCTGATGGCGTCGGTGGTCGCGGGCCTCGGCGCTGCGGTTTACGGCCTCAGCCCGACGCCCGGCAATTTCGACCTGCTGTCGACGCCGGCGCAGGCCCAGGTCAATACCGAAGTCAGCAAGGTTCAGACCCCGGTCGGCTTTGCCGATATCGTTGAGCGCGTGAAGCCGTCGGTGATCTCGGTCAAGGTCCGCATCAAGGAGAAGATGTCGAGCTCCGATGAGGACGGGTCGCCGTTCCAGCCCGGCTCGCCGATGGAGCGCTTCTTCCGGCGCTTCGGGGGTCCCGATGGGCTGCCGCCGGGGCTGCGCGGTCGCCATGGTCCCTCGATGGGGCAGGGCTCCGGCTTCTTCATTTCCGCTGATGGCTACGCGGTGACCAACAACCACGTCGTGGAAGGCGCCGATAAGGTCGAGGTGACGACCGACGCCGGCAAGACCTATTCGGCGAAGGTGATCGGCACCGATCCGCGCACCGACCTCGCCTTGATCAAGGTCGAAGGCGGTTCGGACTTCCCCTATGCCAAACTCTCCACTGGCACTGCGCGCATCGGCGATTGGGTGCTTGCCGTCGGCAACCCGTTCGGCTTGGGCGGGACCGTGACCGCCGGCATCGTCTCGGCCAATGGGCGCGACATCGGCAATGGTCCGTATGACGACTTCATCCAGATCGACGCGCCGGTGAATAAAGGTAACTCCGGTGGCCCGGCCTTCGATATGCAGGGCAATGTTATCGGCGTGAATACCGCGATCTATTCGCCGTCCGGTGGCAGCGTCGGCATCGCGTTCTCGATCCCGGCCTCCACGGTGCAGAGCGTCGTCACCCAACTGAAGGAGAAGGGCACCGTCAGCCGCGGCTGGATCGGCGTGCAGATTCAATCGGTGACGCAGGATATCGCCGACAGTCTGGGCCTGAAGAAGGCCGAGGGCGCGCTGGTTGCTGAACCGCAGCCGAACGGCCCGGCCGACAAGGCGGGCATCCAGTCCGGCGACGTCATCACGGGTGTGAACGGCAAGCCGGTGAAGGATGCGCGCGAGCTGGCCCGCACCATTGGCGGCTTCTCGCCCGGTAATTCGATCAAGCTGGATATCCTTCACAAGGGTGAAACCAAGACGGTCGACCTGACGCTCGGCAAGCTGCCGAGCGAGCGAGAAGCGCGCGCGTCCTTCGACCACGATTCCGACCGTGGCCGGATGTCTCGCGGCAGCGACGTGCCGCGCCTCGGCCTCACAGTCGCGCCTGCGGCCTCGGTTGCCGGGGCCGGCAAGGAAGGCGTCGTGGTAACCGACGTCGACCCGAACAGCGCGGCTGCCGAGCGTGGCTTCAAGGAAGGCGATGTGATTCTCGAGGTGGCAGGCAAGAGTGTTGCCGATCCGGGCGAAGTGCGTGACGCCATCAAGTCGGCTCAGGCCGACCACAAGAACAGCGTCTTGATGCGGATTCGCTCCGGAGGTTCGCTGCGCTTCGTTGCCGTGCCGCTGGCCAAGGGCTAGCGCGAGGAATTCAGTCGAACCGGGATGGTTCAGCGCTCCCCGCTCAAGACCACATCCCGGTCGATTGGATAATCGGTGGAGGAAATGAGGCATTCGCAGGCCGCTTTGCAGAAGATCCGGCGAGCAGATGTCGCATTCGAAACTCCGCCTTGCTCCAAGAGCCGCTTCCAATGGACAAGCCCCCTCCGTTGGAACGCTTGGCGGGCGGTGAGGTCCCCCAGCTTCATCGTCCGCCTTTTTTCATTGCCTTGCGTCGAGCATGCGATCAGGCCATGTTGAAGGACACTCCCGTGACGACAGCCGAGACAGACACCCAGATGCGCCTGCTGATTATCGAAGACGATCGCGAGTCGGCGGACTATCTCGCGAAAGCCTTTCGCGAAGTCGGCCATATCGCCGATCTCGCCAGCGACGGCGAGGAGGGACTGGCGATGGCCGACGGCGGCGATTACGATGTTCTGGTGATCGATCGGATGCTGCCGAAACGCGACGGGCTTTCCGTGATCGGCACCCTGCGCGACAAGGGCAATCGCACGCCCGTCCTTATTCTATCGGCGCTCGGCCAGGTCGATGACCGCATCAAGGGCCTGCGCGCAGGCGGCGACGACTATCTGCCGAAGCCCTATGCTTTCGCCGAATTGTTGGCGCGCGTCGAAGTGCTCTCGCGCCGCCACGGCGGGCCCGCGGAAGAGACCGTCTATCGCGTCGGCGATCTCGAACTTGACCGCCTGTCGCATCGCGTGACCCGCGGCAAGGAAGAACTGACGTTGCAGCCGCGCGAATTTCGGTTGCTTGAATATCTCATGAAGCACGCCGGCCAGGTGGTGACCCGCACCATGCTGCTGGAGAATGTCTGGGATTATCATTTCGATCCGCAGACCAACGTCATCGACGTGCATATCTCACGTCTGCGCTCGAAGATCGACAAGGGATTCGATCGCCCCTTGCTGCATACCATACGCGGTGCCGGGTACATGATCCGTGACGGCATTCGGTAAACTGATCCGCACGACCGCGTTTCGTCTGACGCTGGTCTATCTGCTGCTGTTCGCATTGTTTGCGGCGTCGCTCCTGGGCTTCTTCGCCTGGAACACGCGCCGCATGATTACCGAGCAGATCACCACGACGGTCAATGCCGAAACCTCGGATCTCACCGACCTATATAATCGCCGCGGCTTGCGCGGGCTGGTATTTGCGATCGAGAACCGCGCGTTGCGCCCTGGCGCCAACCTCTATCTTGTCACCACGCCGGCCGGACAGGCGATCGCCGGCAATGTGGGCGCGCTGCCGCAAGGGATGATGTCCAGTTCCGGCTGGTCCGAGACCGTTTACGAGCGCCTCGAGGAACAGGACAAGGTTCCGCATCGCGCGCTCGTGCGCATCTCCGAACTTGGCAACGGTTTCCGATTGCTGATCGGGCGCGACCTGGAGGAGCGGCGGCGAATCTTCGGGATTGTCGCCAAGGCGGCGCAGTGGTCGATTCTGGTCGTGGTCGTTCTTGGACTTGCCGCCGGTGTCTTCGTCGGTCGCCGCGTGCTGCGGCGGATCGACGCCATGACGGGCACCACGCAACGAATCATGGAAGGCGATCTCAGCGAGCGACTGCCGGTGGGCCGCAGCGGCGATGAACTGGATCGTCTCGCCGACAATCTCAACCGCATGCTGGAGCGCATCGAGGCCTTGATGACCGGCCTGAAGGAAGTCTCCGATAACATCGCGCACGATCTCAAGACGCCGCTGACGCGACTGCGCAATCGCGCCGAGGAGGCGCTCGCGACCTCGGGCTCCGAGGCGGAATATCGCGCCGCGCTGGAACGAACTATCGAGGAATCCGACGCGTTGATCCGGACATTCAACGCGCTGCTGATGATCGCGCGCGCCGAGTCGGGGCAGGCCGGCGAAGCCGCGGAGGATTTCGATGCCGCGGATGTCGCAAAAGGCATTCACGAATTGTACGAGCCGCTGGCGGAGGACAACGGGCTGGTCCTGAATGTGACGACAGCGCCGGCGCCACTGCATGGCAACCGCGAACTGGTCAGTCAGGCGCTCGCCAATCTGGTCGAGAACGCCATCAAATACGGCAAGTCGGATCAGCCTGGGACGGACGCACAGCAGCCGCCGATCGTGATCGACGCGCGGCGCGAGGGCGATAAAGTCCTGCTGAGTGTGACCGATCACGGTCCCGGTATTCCGGAGGCGGATCGGCAGCGCGCGACCGAACGTTTCGTCCGGCTGGAAGCCAGCCGGACCTTGCCCGGATCGGGCCTGGGTTTGAGCCTTGCCGCCGCCGTCGCGACGCTGCACCGGGGCGAACTTCGGCTCGGCGACGCGGGACCGGGCCTGCGCGCGACCCTTGCATTTCCCGCGCTTTCGGGCGAGGGACTATAGCGCTCGGGCGGGGCGGCAGCGCTTCGCACGAACCCTACGGCGGTAACGGATCGGCTCTCTCGTGGAAGCACGTCCTGCATGACTTCCTCCGCGACGGACGGCGCGGATGCTCTCTCCTTGGCTGCGCAAATCGTGGCCGGGCCGGTGCTGTTTGCGCCGGCCGACGCCGCGCAACGTTTATCTGAATGGCTTGCCGATCTGCCGTCGCCACAGGCTTCGGCGATCAACGCCATCACCGCGCAATATCCTAAAGTCTTGACGCTACTCCAGGGGATCGCCGAGGCATCGCCCTACCTGTTCGACTTGATGCGGGCGGATGCCGGTCGCGTGGTGCGACTCTTGCGGTGTCGCCCGGAGGCGCATTTCGGAATCCTGCTTGAAAAGGCGGCAGCGGATATTCCGACCGCGGCCGATCAGGCCGAGGCCATGCATCTGCTGCGGCAGCTCAAGGCCGAATGTGCCTTGATGATCGCGCTTTGCGACATCGGTGGCGCCTGGCCGGTGATGCGCATCACCCAGGCGCTGACCGATCTCGCGGTTACCTCCGTGCAGTGCGCGCTGCGCTTTTTGCTGTTGCAGGAGGCGGCCCGCGGGAAAATCCGACCGCCAGTGCCTGAGCGGCCCGAAGAGCAGAGCGGGCTGGTCGTGCTGGCGATGGGCAAGATGGGCGCCGGCGAACTGAACTATTCCAGTGATATCGACCTCATTGTTTTCTTCGATCTTGCCGCCCCGACGCTGGCACCCGACATCGAGCCGCAGCCCTTCTTCGTACGCCTGACACAGGGGCTGGCGCGGATGCTGCAGCAGCGATCCGGCGACGGTTATGTCTTCCGGGTCGATCTGCGCTTGCGGCCGGATCCTGCCTCGACGCCGGTGGCGATCTCGACCGCGGCGGCGCTCGACTATTACGAGCGCGAGGGACGCACATGGGAGCGTGCGGCGATGATCAAGGCGCGCCCTTGCGCGGGCGATATCGCGGCGGGCGAGCAACTGATCGGCGAGATCGCGCCATTCGTCTGGCGGAAGCATCTCGACTTCGCCGCGCTCGCCGATGTGCACGACATGAAGCGGCAAATGCAGTCGTTCCGCGGGCAGAACGAGATTTCCGTCGAAGGGCACAACGTCAAGGTCGGACGCGGCGGAATTCGGGAGATCGAGTTCTTTGCCCAGACCCAGCAGTTGATCGCGGGCGGCCGTCATCCCGAACTGCGGTCCCGTCCGACGCTCGAGACGCTTGATATTCTCGCCGCCAGAAACTGGATCACGTCGACCGCGCGCGACGAGCTCAGTGAGGCCTATCAATTCCTCCGCCGTGTCGAGCATCGGCTGCAGATGATCGCCGATGAGCAGACGCATGCCTTGCCGGAGGACTCGGCTGCCCTCGAACGATTTGCGTTCTTCTTCGGCTATGACAGCCGCGCCGCCTTCGCCGAAGATCTGCTGGGCCATCTCAATCGCGTGCAGGGGCATTACAGCAAGCTATTCGAAGGCGATCCTGCCGACACCGCGCAGTTGCCCGATGTCGACTACCGCGCCGGACCGGATGATCCGCGCGTCATCAAGCGGCTGTCCGATCTCGGTTTCGCCAAGCCGCTGATGGTGGCGTCCACGGTGCAGCAATGGATGTCCGGGGAATATCGCGTCCTGAAAGTGGAGGCGACGCGCCGGGCATTCGAAGAGTTCGTCCCTGCGCTGATCGATGGCCTCGCGCATGCGGAAGAACCAGACGATGCGGTGACGGCATTCGACGGCTTTCTGCAGGCGCTGCAGCGCGGCGGCCGGCTGATTTCGCTGCTCGGCCAGAACCGCGATCTCGTCGCGCTGGTGGCCCTCATCCTCGGCGCGGCGCCGCGCCTCGGCGGCATGCTGGCGCGCCAGCCGCAGCTGATGGACGGCCTGATCGATCCGCGCTTCTTCGGCGCGATGCCCGATCGCAAGGAGCTTTCGGAGCGGCTGGCGGCGACGCTGGCCGACGCCGATTCATACGAAGAGTTTCTCGACCGGCTGCGGTTGTTCGGCCAGGAAAGCCTGTTTCTGATCGGCGCCCGCATTCTGTCCGGCACGGTGTCGGCGCAGCATGCCAGCACCGCATTCGCCGACGTCGCCGAAGGCACCGTGCAAACGGTCCACAAACTCGTCAGCAAGCAGTTCGCGGAACAGTACGGCCGTATTCCCGGACAGGAGACCGCCATTCTGGCGATGGGCAAGCTCGGCAGCCGGGAGATGACGGCGTCGTCCGATCTCGACCTGATCCTGATCTACGATTTCGATCACGACCGACCGGATTCCGACGGGCCCCGCTCCTTGCAGGGCGCGCAGTATTTTGCCCGTTTCACGCAGCGGCTGATCAGCGCCTTCACGACCCGCACCAATTACGGCGTGCTTTACGATGTGGACATGCGGCTGCGACCGTCCGGCCGCGCCGGCCCCGTCGCATCGCGGCTGGATTCCTTTGCGGACTATCAGGAGAACGAAGCCTGGACCTGGGAGCACATGGCGCTGACGCGGGCGCGCGTCATCTCCGCATCGGCCGAATTTCGTGCTCAGATCGAGCAGATCATCCGCAATGTTCTGACCCGTCCCCGCGATGTGCGGATCATCGCCAGTGACGTCGCAGAGATGCGCCGCGCGATCGCGCAGGAGAAGGGTGAGAGCGATATCTGGGATCTGAAATATGCCGCGGGCGGAATGGTCGATATCGAATTCATCGCCCAGTATCTGCAACTGGTGCATGCCGCCAAAACGCCGGAAATTCTCAATGTCAGCACGGTTCAGGTGCTGGAGAATGCCGCGCGGCTCGGCATCCTGCCGACGTCCACCATGGAAGTGTTGCGGCCGGCGGCGCGCCTTTATCATGACCTCACGCAAATCCTGCGGCTGTGTGTCAACAGCAAATTCGACCCCTCCACGGCCGGCGAGGACCTGCTGCGGATCATGACGCGGGCGGGCGACGCGCCCGACTTCTCGGCGCTGGAGGCGCGGGTGCGCGACATCCAGGCTGAGGTCAGAAGCGTTTTCCTCGCCCTGGTCGAGGAGAAGGCCTGAGCGCGGGGCCGCGCCCCAATCGGTCTGCGCGTCGCCGCAGTCGTTGATCCACAGGGTGCCAGAGGTGGTTTGCGCGAGCGCGGTTATGCTGCCGCTGAAAGCGTGTGCGCGCGGCCGTCGCATGGCAGCGTGACGCTGACGACGGTGCCGGCACCGAGCTTGGAGCGCATCCGCATGGTGCCGCCATGCAGGCCGGTCAGCGATTTCGCGATGGCAAGGCCGAGCCCGGAGCCCTGATAGGTCTTGGTCAATTGACCTTCGACCTGTTCGAACGGCTGGCCCAGCTTCATCATGGCGTGGCGTGCGATGCCGATGCCGGTATCCGCGATCATCAGCACGATCGACCCCCCGACCAAACGACTGCGGACGATGACCCTGCCGCCGTCCGGCGTGAACTTGACGGCATTGGACAGCAGGTTGACCACGATCTGCTTGATGGCGCGGCGATCGGCCACCAGCGGGACGCTCTCCTGAAAATCGGCATCGAGCGTTAGCTGTTTTTCCTGCGCCTTGCCCGACACGACGCGGAGCGACTCCGTCAAGGTCTGAGCCAGATTGAGCGGTTCGAGATCGAGCTGCATGCGGCCGGCCTCGATCTTCGACATGTCGAGAATGTCGTTGATGACTTCGAGCAGGTAATGCCCGGACGTCAGAATGTCGTGGCAGTATTCCTGATACTTGTCGCACCCCAGATGGCCGAACATCCCGCTGCCCATGATCTCGGAAAAGCCGATGATCGCGTTGAGCGGCGTGCGCAGTTCATGGCTCATATTGGCGAGGAATTTTGATTTGGCTTGATTGGCTTCCTCGGCACGCTTCTTTTCCTCGGCATATTTCTGCGCGAGATCGGCCAGTTCGAGCGCCTGCTGCTCGAGCGTGGTCTGCGAGCGTTTCAGATCGATGACGGTGGCGCGCAGCCGCAGGTCGTTGTCGACCAGCTTCTGCTCGTGTTCCTTGATGCGGGTGATGTCGGTGCCGACCGAGACGTAACCGCCGTCCTTGGTGCGGCGTTCGCTGATATTGAGCCAGCGGCCGTCGTCGAGCTGGGCTTCGAAAGTCCGCGCGTCGGCGGCGAGGGATTCCGCCACCGGCAGGCGCGCCCGCAGGCGCGGCATCTTGCCGACCTCGCTGACAGTCTCGTACGACGTTCCCGGAGCGACCGCGGAATCCGGCAATTTATGCAGCCGCTGGAAATGCGAGTTGCAGAGCACGAGGCGATCGTCGGCATCCCATAACACGAAGGATTCCGGAATGGTCTCGATGGCGT
>DATMSE010000047.1:0-2306 GCA_035565575.1 Xanthobacteraceae bacterium | reverse complement strand
GACACGACCCTCCCCGCCGTCACCACCGGTCCGCTGTCTTCGTCCCGCAAGATATTCTCGGTGCCCGAGGCGGCGCCGGATCTGCGCGTGCCGCTGCGCGAGATCATCCTCTCCGAGGGCGCGGGCGAGCCGAACCTGCCGGTCTACGACACTTCGGGTCCCTACACCGATCCGAACGTCGTCATCGACGTCAATGCCGGGCTGCCGCGCACGCGCCTCGCCTGGGTGAAGGAACGCGGCGGCGTCGAGGAATATGACGGCCGCGAGATCAAGCCGGAGGACAACGGCAATGTCGGCGCCGCCCACGCGGCCGCCGCCTTCAAGGCGCACCACAAGCCGCTGCGCGGCCTTTCTTCACCTCTCCCGCTTGCGGGGGAGGTCGACGCGCGCAGCGCGGCGGGTGGGGGCCCCCTCCCCAACCCTCCCCCGCACGCGGGAGAGGGAGCAGGCACCGCCTCTCTCGACGCCATCCGCCGCATACAAACCGAGCGCGCTGCTGCCGGATTGCCGCCGCTCATCACGCAGCTCGAATTCGCCCGCGCCGGCATCATCACCAAGGAAATGATCTACGTCGCCGAGCGCGAAAATCTCGGCCGCAAGAAACAGCTGGAGCGCGCCGAAGCCGCATTGGCTGACGGTGAATCGTTCGGCGCGTCGGTGCCGGCCTTCATCACGCCGGAGTTCGTCCGGAGCGAGATCGCGCGCGGCCGCGCCATCATTCCGTCGAACATCAACCACGCCGAACTCGAGCCGATGATCATCGGCCGCAACTTCCTGACCAAGATCAACGCCAACATCGGCAACTCGGCGGTAACGTCGTCGGTCGAGGAGGAAGTCGACAAGATGGTGTGGGCGATCCGCTGGGGCGCCGACACCGTGATGGACCTCTCCACCGGCCGCAACATCCACACCACGCGCGAATGGATCTTGCGCAACGCGCCGATCCCGATCGGCACGGTGCCGATCTATCAGGCGCTGGAGAAATGCAACGGCGATCCGGTGAAGCTGACGTGGGAGCTCTATCGCGACACGCTGGTGGAGCAGTGCGAACAGGGCGTCGATTACTTCACCATCCACGCCGGCGTGCGCCTGCCCTACATCCACCTCACCGCCAACCGCGTCACCGGCATCGTCTCGCGCGGCGGCTCGATCATGGCGAAGTGGTGCCTGGCGCATCACAAGGAGAGCTTCCTCTACACGCATTTCGAAGAGATTTGCGACCTGATGCGCAAATACGACGTGTCGTTCTCGCTGGGCGACGGCCTGCGCCCCGGTTCCATTGCGGATGCCAACGACCGCGCGCAATTCGCGGAGCTCGAAACGCTCGGCGAACTGACGCAGATCGCGTGGAAGAAGGGCTGTCAGGTGATGATCGAAGGCCCCGGCCATGTGCCGATGCACAAGATCAAGATCAACATGGACAAGCAGCTCAAGGAATGCGGCGAAGCGCCGTTCTATACGCTCGGGCCGCTGACCACCGACATCGCGCCGGGCTACGATCACATCACGAGCGGCATCGGCGCCGCGATGATCGGCTGGTTCGGCTGCGCGATGCTGTGCTACGTGACGCCGAAGGAGCACCTGGGCCTGCCCAACCGCGACGACGTCAAGGTCGGCGTCATCACCTACAAGATCGCGGCCCACGCCGCCGATCTCGCCAAGGGCCATCCGGCGGCGCAACTGCGCGACGATGCGCTGTCACGCGCGCGCTTCGACTTCCGCTGGCAGGATCAGTTCAACCTCGGCCTCGATCCCGACACCGCGATGGCGTTCCACGACGAAACGCTGCCGAAGGACGCGCACAAGGTCGCGCATTTCTGCTCGATGTGCGGCCCGAAATTCTGCTCGATGAAGATCACGCAGGACGTCCGCGACTACGCGGCAACGCTCGGCGACAACGAGAAGGCCGCGCTCAACCTCGGCGGCCCGGCCAGCGTCGGCATGTCGATGAAGGGCGTCGTCGAGGACGGCATGGCGCAGATGTCGAAGAAGTTTCTCGACATGGGCGGCGATGTCTATGTCGATGCCGGTGCCGTGAAGGAGAGCAACAAGGCGTTGTAACTGCCTGACGTTTTCCTACTCGCAACAACGTAATGCCCGGGCTTGCCCCGGGCATTTGTTCATCGGCATCACGGGATCGCCTGTCGGCCGATCGAAAACGACCCCTAGAGTCTGTCCACTTTTGGCGGAATCGCCTCGGACGGTACTTCACCTCTCCCCGTCGGGGAGAGGTCGGAGCCGAAGGCTCCGGGTGAGGGGGATCAAGCACCATTGATGCAGTAACCCCTCACCCCAACCCTCTCCCG
>DATMSE010000046.1:0-26214 GCA_035565575.1 Xanthobacteraceae bacterium | reverse complement strand
CTTCAGAGGAACTTCGCCAGGCTCAGCTGATACAGCATCGCCGTGGTCTGGTACGACGCGGACAGGCTGGTCTGCAGCGAGAGGATTTTCGTCGCGACCTCTTCCGGCGAAACGCCTTCGATCGAATCCAGCATCGTCTGCGTCATGGTCTTGACCTGCGCCTGGCGATCGCCCGCCGCCTTCATCGCGGTTTGCGCGCCGGCGAAATCGGCCTGGATGTCCTGAATGGTCTGCACGCCCTGCTGCGGCGACATGTTGAGCGCGACGCGCTGACTGAGCGCCGTGATCTGACCGTTGGCATAGGGATCGGAGGTGGACGTCGTCACCGCGGCGTAGACGGCGATGTTCTGCAGCTCGACGCGGAACGCCTCCTCATTGGCGCGCGCGCCGTATTGCACCGTGATCGACTGGTCGATCTTCCCGATGGCGGTGCCGCGTGCGCTGTCGGTCGGGCTCTGCGCCACCTCGCCGGTGTACCAGGAAATCGTGTTCGCGGGCGTGCCGGCGATCAATCCCGTCGCCGACGTCAACGGCAGGCTGGTCGTATCGACGCGCATCGGCGGCGACGCAAAAAAGTTGCGCGAGGCCGTCACCGCCGATGCCGCCACCAGCGCCGTATTGGCGAGCGTCTTCACTGCGCCGCTTAACTTGTCTTGCAGATTGTCGGACGTCTCGGCAGCGGTTGCTCCAATCAGAAATTCGCCGGGCTGCGGCGGCGATTTGGTGGTCGCGGTCAGCGTGATGCTTTCGCTGGTGCCGTCCGGCAACTTGAAGGTGATGGAGAGCTTGTCGCCTTCGCCCGGAATGTTGCCGTTCAGATCGATGGAGATGTTCGGCGGGCTGCCGGTCGGGCCGTTCACCGCTGCGCCGCTCAGCGTCGAATTCACCGCGCTCAGCTTGAGGCCGAATACCGAGGGCGCGGCATCCTCACTGAGCGTGATCGGCGACACGCCCGAGCCGGACATGTTCAGCCGCCCCATGCCGTCCGCGCCGAGGTCGGCGCTCTTGCGCTCGCTGATCAGCTTCGTCAGCCCCGCCCGCGTCCCGTCGGCGCTGCCGTAGAGGATCTCATCGGCGGTGGCGGTCGGCGGCGTATCGGTGGCGCGGCCGGAAAACAGATAGCGATCGCCGGCGCGCGTATTGAGCAGCTCGATCGCATTGGCGAAGGCCGATTGCGCCGCCGTCTGCCCGGTGGTCTGGCCGTTGTTGCCGAGCGTGATCGAGGAGCCGTTCGCCGCCGTCTTCACCTGCGTATTGAGATCGATCAGCCCCTGCAGCGACAGATTGGCGACGTTGATGCGCGTGTTGATGTTCGCCGCGGTGTCGGCGAAGGCGTTCAGGGTGTTGATCTGCGCGCGCAGGCCGATGGCAAGACCGCGGCTGGCGCCCTGCCCTGCATAGGTGCTGGACAGCTTGCCCGTGGCAAGCTGCTCCTGCAGCGTATCGAGCTGGCTTTTCAGGTTGAGGATCGACGCGCCGATATAGGAAGGTCGGCTGCCTATGCCATCGATTGCCATGATGACCTCAGATCGATTGCAGCAGCGCGGTGTACATGTCCTTGACGGCGGACATGACGCGCGCGTTGGCGGAGTAAGCGTTTTGCAGCGCCAGCAGATGCGCCATCTCGTCGTCGATATTGACGCCGGAGGCCGCGTCCATCTTCTTCTGCAGCGTGTTGAGCACGACGTTCTGACCGTCAGCGAGCTGCTGGGCCGCATTCGCCGCATTGCCCTGTACGCTGAGGAACTGCTGGGTGTAGTTCAGCAGCGTTCCCCGGTAGGGCGAGGTCGAGGTGCCGACGCCGGTCTGCGGCGAGTAGTACATGCTCGCGGTGGTCAGCTGCGTCAGGATGAAATCCGGCCGCGTGGTGTCGCCGGCCGCCGTCCCCGGACCATAGACGACGAGGCGCGAGGGATCGGCGATCAGGCTGGTGTTGACGGTGATGCGCGCCGCGAAACCGGTTTGCTGCGCGCCGTCGGCGGAATAGGCCCCGGTGAACGGCACGCTGCCGTCGGTGAACAGCGAGAACTGCGGCGCACCGCTGGTCGAGGACGTCACAGTCTTGGTGGTGGAAGCCGAGAGGATATTCACCTGATTGAGCGCGCCGTCGTCCAGCACCCGCAATGTCGATCCGCTCGGATTGGAGAACTGCAGTCCGGTGGCACCCAGCTTGTTGGTCAGTTGCGTCAGCACCGAGGCCATCGCGGCGGGAAAGCCGCCGGTGCAGTCGATGCTGATCACCTCGTCATTCGGATCGATGGTCGCCGAGTTCGGCAGAGAGGTCATGCCGTCCGCGCGCACGATCGACAGGTTGTGGACCGTGCCAGCGCCATCCTTGTAGCTGACGTGAACCACATTGCCGTTCTGCAAGCCGTCGAGATCGAGATCGAATCCCTTTTGCGGCAGCACGCTGTCCGGCGCGGGGTCGCCGGTGACCGTCTGATCCGACAGCGCGCTGGCGAGCGAGGCCGCGAGCTGATCGACCTGGGCCTGCGCCTGAACAAGGGTCTTGTCGCGCAGCTCGAGATAGCCGGCGATGGCACCGGAGCGGATCGAATGCGTGGCGACCAGGTCCATGCTGCCGCCATGCGGGAAATTGATGGAGATGGTGCCGAGCGCGCTCTTCGACGGATCGGGATCCCAGAACGTATTCGGCGTCACTGTGCCCTGCGCATCGAAGGACAGTTTGGCCGCCTCGACGCCGACCAGTTGCACGCCGGACGTCGTGAACACGCTCACCTGATTGGCGTCGTTGGCGACGACGCGAATGTCCATCAGTTGCGACAGTTGATCGATATACTGGTCGCGCTGATCGAGCAGCGACGCGGTCGAGGCATCGGTCTGGCCGCCACGCATCAACTGGTTGTTGATCGCGGCGATCTGCGCCATCGCGTTGTTCGCGGTGGTGACGGCATTGGCCAGCCCGTTCTCCGCAGTGTTGCGCAGCGCCTGAATGCCTTGCGAGGCCGCATTGAGCTGCTGCGCGATATTCTGCGCCGCGTTGATGACGCCGACGCGCGCCGACTGCGAATCCGGACTGGTGGACAGCGCCTGCACCGCCGTGGTGAGCGCGTTGAAGGCGGCTTCCAGCGTGCCGGTGGAATCCGGATTGCCGTAGACGGCTTGCAGATTGTTCAGGAAGGTCGCGCGGATGTTGGCATAGGCCGCGCCGGACATTTCGGTGCGCAGTTGCGCCTGGATGAATGCGTCAAGCTCGCGATTGACGCCGGCGACCCGCACGCTCGAGCCATAGTCGGCGGTCGTTGTCGCGGTCTGGATCAGCGATTTCCTGACATAGCCCGCTGTATCCGCGTTGGCGACGTTGGACGACACCAGCGCCAGCGCCGCCTGATTGGCGCGAAGGCCGGACATCGCAGTGGCAAGCGCCTGACCCAAACTCATGACAAGCTACCCGTTTGAAACTCAGCGCCGCATCGTGGCGCAGGATCGATCGTGACACTCTCCAAAGCCGTCACCCTGAGGTGCTGTCGCGCAGGCGACAGTCTCGCAGGGCGGCGGCGATGTTTCGCGGCGCGGCATTCACCGCGCGCATCTCGGGATGACGCCATCGCGCCGACCCAAATCATCAGCCATCAGCGCAGTACGTTGAGCAGATCCTGCACCATCTGGTTCGACGTCGTGATCACCTTGGTGTTCGCCGAGTAAGCCTGCTGGGTCACGATCAGTTTGGTGAATTCATCGGCGATATCCGTGTTGGAGCCTTCCAGCGACGAGCCGACGATGGTGCCGCCGTTGCCGAACAGCGCCTGTCCCGAACCGTCGGTGGCCTCGAACGCGCCGCCGTCGATGCGCTTGAGGAAGTCGGGACCGTTGAAGGTCGCCAGCACGATCTGCGCCAGGTCGCGGTTGCGGCCGTTGGAATAGTTGCCGACCACGCGGCCATTGTCCGAGATCGACACCGACTGCAGGCTTCCCGCCGGATAACCGTCCTGCTGGATCTGGTTCACCTGCACGTTGCCATTGGCGTCGGCATATTGCGTCAGGCCGCCCGCGGAGAAGTTGATTACCGGACTGCCGAGCGCGATGCCGCCGACCACCGCATTGCTCAGCGTCACAGATGCAACGGGCGGATTGGGCTGACCGTTGGACGAAAAGCTGAAGTTGACGCCGACGTTCTGCCAGGCAACATCGGTGCCGGTGGCATTGGGATCGACCTGATAGAACATGTTCCAGGTGTCGGTGTGGCCGCTGCCGAGCGAGGCGCTGTCCACCTTGGCCCAGCGGAACTGGAGCTGCACCGGCGCGCCGGAAATGTCATAGGCGGTGACGGCGCCGCCGGCGATCGACTCGTCGATGAAGGACTGGATGTCGCTGCCGATCACCTGCCCTGTCCCGCTCGCCGTCGGATCATGTCCCGCGCTGAAATCCGCGGGCTTCAGCAGTTCGGAGCCGGGCACCGCGGTATCGTGCTTGGTGGTCAGCGGGTAGCTTGCGAGGTTGGCGCGATACTCGACCTTGGAGGTCTGCTGCGCCGGCAGGAAGTCGTTCTTGAATTTCAAAATCTGCGGCGCGCTGCCGACCAGGTTTCCGGTAGTCGGATCGATCGGGATGCCCTCGAGGTAATAGCCTGCGCCGTTGACCAGATAACCGTCCTTGTTGAGCGTGAAGTCGCCGCGCCGCGTATAGTTCTCGACGCCGTCGAAGATCGGTTGGTTGTCAGTGAAATTGCCCGGCTTCTGCACCACGAAGAAGCCGGCGCCGTTGATCGCCATATAGGTCGAGACCGACGCCGCCTGCACATCGCCCTGCACGGTGTTGGTGCTGCGCGAGGCGGAGGTGACGCTGCCCGCCTTCTGCTGCGTGGGTCCCGTCTCGGGAATGAGATCGAGGAAACTGGTATCGATGCGCTTGAATGCCGTGGTCTGGGAATTGGCGATGTTGCCGGAGATGTTTTCCAGCGCGTACGATTCCGCCCGCAACCCAGCGACCGACGTGGTGAGAGCCCCGAAGATACCCATAACATCGCCTCCAGATGCGAATAGCGCGACGGCCGGCGGTGCGCCGAGGCCGTATTCCGGAGCGATTGTCGCAAGGGCCGTGCCAACTGGCGTTGGGCGAAATTAGATCGATTATTCAATGCCGTAGAAAAATCCCTCCGCGCGCGGACCGGGGCACAATTGCCGGGGCGGGCAACAATTGCCGGGGGATGGCAGGCGCAACACCGCGTGAGGGCAGCCGCGAACGGCCTCATCGCATTCCCGGCGTCATGGCCGGGCTTGTCCCGGCCATCCACGTTCTTCGTACCGGTTGCCACTCAAGACGTGGATGGCCGGAATAAATCCGGCCATGACGAAAAACGAAATCGGTCCGAAAAGCGACTCTTCGCGCCCTCACGTCGCCGATGGCGTGGCGGGGTGGAACACCAGCGCGAGGCCATCCATGCAGTAACGCAGGCCGGTCGGCTTCGGGCCGTCGTCGAACACGTGGCCGAGATGCCCGCCGCAACGGCGGCAATGGATAGCGATGCGCGTCATGCCGAAGGTGCGGTCCTCGCGCTTGCCCACCGCGTTCTCCAGCGGCTGATAGAAGCTCGGCCATCCGGTGCCGCTTTCGAATTTGGTCTCCGACGAATAGAGCGGCAGATCGCAGCCGGCGCAGGCGAAAATGCCCTTGCGATGCTCCTTGAGCAGCGGGCTCGACCACGGCGGTTCGGTGCCCTCCTCACGCAGGATATGATATTGCGCCGGCGTCAGTTGCGCGCGCCACTCCGCCTCCGTCTTCTCGATCTCGAACTTCTCGCCGGCCGCTGCCGGCGACGCCTGCAGGGCACGCAGCGCGGCAAGGCCGGTGATCCCCGCGGCGGATGCGAGCAAAATGCGACGGTTGATCATGGTGGTCTCCGTGGATGGTGCGAACCATGCAGGGCCCGCGTGTTCCGAGTTACGACGCAGGCCGCAAAACGTTACACCCCCTGCCTGCGATGTCACTCACGTTCTCGCGAGCTACCCCTCGCGCTTTCAGCGGCCGATATGATCCCTGTTGCCGCCCATCTGCCGGTTGGCGGCGGCGACACGCGCCTCGCGGGCGCTTTCGCGCAGCGCAGCCCGCTCGCGCCAGCGGGCCAGAGCGCCTCTTGCTGCGGCGCTGGCGCGGGTCCAGCCGGCGACGATCTGGCCGGCGACCAGCCCGGCCCGGCCGCCCGCCCACACCAGTTCAAACGGCGCGAACAGGCGCCAGCGGTCGTCGCCCCACAGGATGCCGCGGGCGATCAGCTGCCCCGCGAGCGCCGTGGTGTTCAGCCCCTGTCGGCCGAAACCGCTCGCCACCCACAGACCGGGCCGCAATTCGCCGATCTGCGGCATGCCATGCACCGTCTCGCCGACCGCGCCGCTCCAGACCTCGCGCAGGCCGACGTTGCCGAGGGTCGGAAACACCGTCCTGATGCGACGGCGAATGGCCCGGCGGTAGCGCGCCGGGTCGCCGGCCCACGTTGTCTGCGGGCTCATCCACACCAGGCGGTCACCTTCGACGACACGGAAATGATCGATGCCGTCGGTATCCATCACCGATCCGGGAAAGCTGACGACTTGGCCGAGCCGTTCACCCAGGGGCTCGGTGACGGCGGCATAACGCCACACGGGCAGCAGCGTCGCCGTCAGCCGCGGCGACGGGGCGCCGAGATGGATGTTGCCGGCCAGCACGAGATGCGCCGCCCGCACCCGTGCCGATGCGGTCATGATGCGTTTGCGGATACCGGACGCCTCGATGCTGACCACCGGCGTATCCTCGAAAATGCGCACGCCGGCCTGCCGCGCCAGCATCGCGAGCCCGGCCAAATAGGCGCGGCCGTCGACCTGAAACGCCGCCGGATAGTGAACCGCGTCGAAGTAGCGCGGCGTCCGCAGCGCTGCGCGGACCTCACTGGCGCGCCAGCCTTCGACGCGCGCTCCGAAGCGCTCGCCAAGCACCTGCAGGCGCTCGGTCAGCCGATCGCCGCGGTCGACATTGGAGACCTCGAGCGCCCCGGTGGCCGACAGCAGGGCGGCGCCGGCCATCTCGCTCGCGGTGACGCGCACATGATCGACGCCCTGCTCCGACAGCGCCCACAGCTCCCGGGTGTGATCGATACCGAGCCGGCCGATCAAGTCCTCCACCGGCACGCCATACCCGGGCAGCACGGATCCGAGTTGATGGCCAGAGGCGTTCCAGCCGATCTGGCGGCTTTCGAGCACCGCCACGCTGGCGCCCATGCGCGCCACTTCCAGCGCCACCGTCAGGCCGGCGAGCCCCGCCCCGACGATACAGACGTCGACATCGAGATCGAGCGTCAGCCGTCGCCGTTCCGGAACGGCATCGGCCGGCGGTTCGCTCTGCGGTTCGGGGATATCGCTGGAATTGGTGGTGTTCACAGGTTTTCTTACGAAGCGGGGCGGCACTTGTCACCTTGCCGCGCACAAACTTGTACACTAATCCGCAGTCGGAGCCCCACCACCCTCCGGACGGAGCAATGGATTGAATCGAATCGAGAGCGCACCATGCGGCGATTGATGCTGCTGCGCCACGCCAAGACCGAAGGCCACGCGCCGAGCGGGGAGGATATCGACCGCCGCCTCGACGAGCGCGGCCGCAACGACGCGGTCGTCATCGGCGAGTGGATGGCCGGCCAGCGCCATCGCCCGCGGCGCGTGCTGGTCTCGACGGCGGTTCGCGCCCGGCAGACCTGGGACATTGCCGGGCCGCTGCTCGACAGGGCCGTGCCGGACGTCGTCTATCTGCCGGAACTTTATCTCGCCGAGCCCGCCGAACTGCTGCATACGATCCGCAGCAACAGCGCGAATGCGACACCGCTGTTGCTTATCGGTCATAATCCAGGGCTGCACGAACTGGCCTTGATGCTGGCGGGCGAAGGCACCGCGGATGCGCGCTATGCCCTGTCGAACAATCTGCCGACCAGCGGTCTCGCGGTGATCGATTTCGATATCACCGACTGGGGCGACGTCGCGTTCCAGCGCGGACGGCTGATGCAATTCGTCTCGCCAAAACTGTTGCGGCAGACGTCCGACGATGCGTGACGAAGAAGCCCCGATCGAAGACTCTCGTCATGGCCGGAATAAATCCGGCCTTGATGAGGAGGAGACTGATCGTCAAACAGTGGGGTAGTTCGAAGTGGTGAATGCATTCGTTCGCCGCGAATGTCGTCCCTCATCATGCGAGAATTTATCGCGTCGCCGCAACAGCGATCATGTGTTACACTCCCTCACATTGGGAGGCGCAGATGTACACGTCCATTCTCGTCCCGATCGATCTGGCGGACAGCGGTCTGGCCAAGCCGGCGGTGGCGGCCGCGGCAACCCTCGCCAACATCTTCAATGCCCACGTGCGACTGTTGAACGTGCTGTCGATCACGCCGGTGATGCTGGCGGAATATGTGCCTGCCAATTTCGACGCGCAGCAGCGCCAATCCTGCGAGCAGGCGATCGCAGCGATCGCCCGCGAGTCGGGCATCGATCCGGCGCGCATTTCCACCGTCGTGCGCCAGGGCGGCATCTATCACGAGATTCTCGAAGAGGCCGTGAGCATGAATGCCGATCTGATCGTGATGTCGTCGCATCGCCCCGCGATGAAGACATACTTTCTCGGCTCCAATGCCGGCCACGTGGTCCGCTACGCCAAGTGTTCGGTGCTGGTGGTGCGGCAATAAAGCCGATTCGGCGAGGCCGCCTCACGGCTACGGCACCAGTTGCGACGGCGGATGGTCGGCGGTGTATCGACACGGCTTGTTGCGACGCATGAAGCCGCCGATCTGCCAGGCGAATACGGCGGCGAGCGCCAGCAGGAACAGCGCTCCCGCGATCGCCTCGGTCGCGACGGCACGCGCCATCAGCGCCGCCATCGCGATGGCGAAGATCGCCAGCACGCCGATCGCAAGCGCGTACAGGATCGGCCGCAACCCGCCGTAACACGCGACATCGCTTCCGCGTCCGGCGAGACGATGATGCAGCGCCAGGATAAAGGCGCGATAGGCGTCATCCTGCGTCGCGACCACGCCGAAGCTCTTCCACGACGTCGACAGAACAATCAGCCGCTCTCCGGTCTCGCGGATGATATCGGCGCGGAACTGACGCGGCTGCATCGACATCGGCCGATAGGTCAGCCGTATCGCCGCGATCGCGCTATACGGCCACATCCCCTTGCGGCTCCCGACCTCGAACGCGACGCCGCCATCGGTCAGTTCAAATTGCCGCACCGCGCCCACCAGCGACGGCTTGAAGGTGTACGACACAGGGGCATCGGCCTGATGCGACGTGGACTGATCCTCCATCTCGAACGCGCCTTTGGTTGGTATGGGTCCGCCGCACGGAATCGCGGCCATGGCTTGCATCATCCGGAACGATGCGCCTACAAGCCACAACGGACAACCACGACACAAGGGCATAGCGGCCCTCGCCATGGCGAACGCAACCTCCTTTCCCCGCCGCCTGATCCTCGCCGGCGCAGCGCTCTCGGGCATGCTGCTGGCGCTCGCCCTGCATGTGCTGGGACAGCGGTTCGGGCTCGACCTCGGCGGTCTATGGCATTCCGATGACAGCGGGGTAGCGGTGCCAGCCAGCGCAGCGCTGGCCTGGTGGCTGATCGCCACCGGCGGCTTTGCCAGCGGGTATTTTGTCGCCGGGCTGATGCACAGCGCGGCCGCCGGTCAAATGTCGCGACGGATGCGGCATTTCCTGATCGGGCTTGGGCTCGTGTTTCTGGCCGCCGCAGGTCAGGCCGCGGCGGCGCCCTCCGCCGTCCCCACCCTTGCCGGCGTCCTGGCCGGCACTACCGCGCTCTGCCTCGGTGCCGCCATGGCGTTCTGCGGCGCCTATTTCGCGCTTCGCAAGGCATAATGCCGCAGTCTTGCATCGACATCATCGATCGTTCCGCCACGGCACGGGTTTGTCACACCCTCGCCACCGTCGTGACACCGGCATGTTCTTGCCGGATTTGATAGCTTGACTGGAAGGGCGTGAGGCCGGCGCTTATATTCCTGCGAGCACCACGCGGAAAGGCGGCATTGCTTGAAGCGGATCGAATTCCACTTTACCAAAAAATGCTCTAATCATTTCCGCGAATTGAATTTGCAAGTATGAGTCACTTGTGAGTGTCTTGGTAAGTGTCCTGGCAGCCACAGACGTCCGATCGGTTCGTTCGGCCCCGAGGTTGTACGTGCCACGGCGGGAGGACGAATGGATCGACTGCTGACCACGCTGCGGCGTGGGTTTACGGAGCGGATCGGCTGGAAACGGGTCGGGATCGCTGCCAGTCTCATCATCGTTGCCATTGCGATTGCGATTCTGGTCCGTACCTTGAAAGGTATCGACAGCAGCGTGATCGTGGTTGCGCTGACCGAAAAATCGCCCGCCCAGATCGCCCTCGCCGCTCTCTGCGTGTTCGGCGCGTTCTGCACCCTGACATTCTATGACTTCTTTGCGTTGCGGACGCTGGGCGTCACCCATGTCCCCTACCGGATCGCGGCGCTGTCGAGTTTCACCAGCTATTCGATCGGTCATAATATCGGCGCCACGGTGTTCACCGGTGGCGCCATCCGCTTCCGCATCTATTCGGATTTCGGCCTCAACGCCATCGACGTCGCGAAAATCTGCTTCATCTCCGGGCTGACATTCTGGCTCGGCAATGTCTTCGTTCTCGGCATCGGCATGGTCCTGCATCCCGATGCCGCCGGCGCCATGAATCTGCTGCCGAGCAGCATCAACCGGCTGATCGGGCTGGGCTGCCTCGCCGGTATTGCCGCCTATCTCGTCTGGGTCGCGGTGGGTAACGGCCGCCGCCAGCTCGGTCGCAACGGCTGGAAGGTGGTGCTGCCGTCGGGACGGCTGACCTTGCTCCAGATCGCGATCGGCGTCGTCGATCTCGGCTTCTGCTCGCTGGCGATGTATCTGCTGATGCCGAACGAACCATACATCGACTTCCTGTCGCTGGCGGTGGTGTTCATTCTCGCCACACTGCTGGGCTTCGCCAGCCATGCCCCGGGCAGTCTCGGCGTCTTCGATGCCGCGATGCTGGTGGCCCTGCCGCAATTCGGCAAGGAACAGCTGCTGGCGACGCTATTGGTGTTCCGCGTGCTCTATTTCGTGATCCCGTTCACGGTCGCGATCAGCATCATGGGGAGCCGCGAACTGTGGCTCAGCGTCGTCAAGCCCTGGCAGCAGCGCCGCAAGGCGAATTGCTGCGACTCGCGTCTTTTGTCACGCAATTCGTAAAATCCGCCGGTAAAGCGGCTGGACTGCGGCACGGCCGCCGGCCACGAAGCTGCGCAGCGGCTGATGGCTGCCACTGCCCTCTTATTTCCGCCCTATCCTTGACGTTGAACAACGGCATGATCTGGAGTCGCACGATGTCCCTGTTCATCCGGCTGGCGTTACTGTTCACGATTCTGGGCGCCTGGCCCGCCCCGCCCGCATTCGCCCAGAGCGATGCGGGCGCGCCCCTGCAGATTTCCTGGGAAGTCCGCAATCGCTTCCGCCTCTTCCGCGAGGAGCGGGACTTTCAACTCCAGGCCGAAGCGATGCGCGCCGGCTCGATCCTCGCCGCCGAGAATGCATTGGAAATCCAGAGCGACGGCCGCGGCTGGGCCCGCAATACCGTCAACCGACTCTGCATCGACCGCAGCGGCCGCGTCAGCGAGCCGTGCACGCGGGACGGCGTCAAGGAAAGCTATCTGGCGCCGGTCGATCATGCCGTGACCGTCCGCCTCGCCGGCGCGCTGCCGGTCGGCGCAACGTGTGCCTGGACGTTCGACGACGGCCAAGGCCCGCGTCAGTCGACGCTCGATTGCGCCGAGCCGATCAATCTGCGGGTGCCGAGCAGCAATCCCACCGCGGTGACGGTCGACGTCTCCAGCGGCGCCGACGCTCCGCAGCGCGTCAGCACCGAAATCTTCGTGCGCGACATTCTGATCGCCGGCCTCGGCGATTCCATCGCGTCGGGCGAAGGTAATCCGGACCGGCAGATCGCGCTCGCCGACGAAGGATTCTGCTTCCAATCTTATCTCGGCGGTCCCGGAAGCGAATACTTCCGGCCGAGCCGCGCCGGCTACAAAGGCGGTCGCGCCTGCGGTTCGCCCGGACCTTTGCAGGCCTGGCAGCGGCATAGTGCGGTCTGGTTCAATCCCGCCTGTCATCGCTCGCTCTACAGCTATCAGACCCGGACCGCGCTCGCGCTCGCCGTGCAGTACCCGCACATCGCGGTCACCTATCTGCCTCTGGCCTGCACCGGCGCGACCATTGCCGACGGCCTGCTCGGACCGCAGCGCGCACGCGAATGTCTGGTCACCAAATCCGGCGTCGATTGCCAGGGCAGGGTGAATGCCCAACTCGGCGAATTGCGCGATGCCCTTGCCGCCGCCAAGCGCCGGCAGCCGGATCGCAAGCTGGATCTCGTCCTGCTCTCGATCGGCGCCAACGATATCGGCTTCTCCGAACTGGTCGCCAATGTCATCGTTGACAGCGCGACGGAGCGGGCGCTGTTCAAGCGCACCGGCGTGCTCGGCTCGGTCGAGGATTCGCGGGCCGCGCTGACGAACGAACTGCCGCAGGCGTTCAGCAAGCTGCGCGGCGCGCTCAAGCCGCTGGTCGGCGACCTCTCGCACGTCATCTTCGTCTCCTATGCCAACCCGGTGCTCACGGAGGGCGGAATCTGCCCAGGCGGACGCGCCGGCTTCGACGTGCATCCGGCCTTTAATGCCAATCCGGAACGGCTGAATCAAACCGCGCGGTTCGTGCAAAGCGAATTCCTGCCGCGCCTGAAAGCGCTGGCGCTGTGTCAGTCGGGCATCCTGTGCCGCGATCCGGCCGGCGACCGCATGACGTTCGTGGACGCGCATCAGGCGGCATTCGCCAATCACGGCTTCTGCGCGCGGAGCGCCAACGATCCCGAATTCGATCAGGCGTGCTTTTCCGCCAAGGGCGACAGCTTCGTCAGCGACGTTGTCGCGGCCTCCTCGCAACCTTTGGTCTGCGGTCGCGGCGCGAGCGAGTTTCGCGCCTATCTGCCGCGCGCACGCTGGATCCGCGACGCCAACGACAGCTACTTCGCGGCGATGACCTATCCGCAAGGGCTTCCGGCTTCCGCACAGCCCTCGGATATCCACGATGCCACCTGGGGCGTCCTGTCGGCAGTCTATGGCGGCGCCGTGCATCCGACTGCCGAGGGCCACGCCGCCATGGCGGACGCGGCCCTCCCGGCTGCCGTCTCGGTGCTCCGGCTCGACGCGCGGATTCCGGAAGTGGTCCAGGAACCGCTGCTGCCGCCGTCGGCGCAGCAGCCGCCCGAGACGAAGCAACAGTAGTGGGGGCGAAGCACCGCGCTCGACATACCCTGCGACAAAAACAAAGGCTTCCACGGAGCGTCACTCGTGGAAGCCTTTGTGTTATCCCGTCCGCCGCGAAGGACGAAGGCAGATGCGTGTCAGCGTATTCGACTTAGCGCGGATGCGTCGCCGAACCCGTGGTGCGGGGCTTGGACTTGGCAACCATCGCCGGCGGCTGGGATTGCGCCGCCGCGGCCTGCGGCAGGTATTTCGTCACGACCGCCGGATCGAGCACCGCGATGTTGGTGTCCGGCAGGCGCTGCCAGGTCTCGCTCTTGCCGAGCAGTGAAATCCCGACATAGCCGCGCAAGGTGAGCGACTGCCCATCCGGGCTCAGCGTCATCTTGGCGTGGTAGATTTCGCCATCGCGCGGATCGAGCACGTTGCCGTCCTCATATTTGAGGCCGGCGCGCTTCATGTCGCGAATGAACGACAGCCCGAGAATGGGCGCGTTCTTGCGATCGTCGGTGCACTTGTTGCAAACGGGATTGGCGGCCTCGCCCGGCTTGGGAAACGTCCTCGCGATTGCTCCCTCGAAGGTGCCGCCGTGATCGACCACCAGCACCCAGACCACGGGCTTGCCGTCCTCACTCTTCTGCCAAAGGCCGGCGGCGGTCGGCTCGGCCGCGTTCGCCAGGCCGGCGCCCAGCAGCACGGTGGCGAGCGTCGCCGCTGCGGGAATCGTTCGTCGAAATCCGGTTCTGAATTTTACCATCGGCCTCACCTGTCTAAAGGTCGAGCGTAAGGGTTGCGGGACAAGTGTGGCGATTTCGCGAGAAAACGCCACCGGAATTCTGGGGTAAGGACGGCCCTGCAAGAGGCCCAGGTTCGCCACAGTTTCGCCGCAAGACGCCGGCGGTAGCTTTCTGAACGGACACCGTTTCGCCGCAAGAGTCCCGTGCAGGATATCGAGGCCATATCAACCATCCAGTTGATCAATTGACGCCGAGTTTCTTCTGCAAACTGGAGGACGAGGTGGTGTACTGAAACACCAGACGCTTGTCGGGATAGACATAGCGGTGCGCCTTCTGCGCCATCAGCGCACCCTCGTGGAATCCCGAAAGGATCAGCTTCAGCTTGCCGGGATAGGTATTGATGTCGCCGATCGCGAAGATTCCTGGCACGTTGGTTTCGAAGGACGCGGTTTCGACCGGAATCAGGTTGTTCTCCAGCGAGACGCCCCAGTTCGCAATCGGTCCGAGCTTCATGGTGAGCCCGAAGAACGGCAGCATCGTATTGCAATCGATCCGCGTGACGGCGTTGTCGTTGCCCTTGATCATCGCGCCGGTCAGAAGACCACCATCGCCTTCCAGCGCGGTGACCTGGCCGATCCGCAAATCCATCTTGCTGTCTCTCACCAGCGCGCGCATCTGCTCGACGCTATGCGGCGCGGCGCGGAAATCATCGCGCCGATGCAGCAGGGTGATGCGCCGCGCGACAGGATGCAGGTTGAGCGTCCAGTCCAGCGCGCTGTCGCCGCCACCGACGATCAGCAAATCCTTGTCGCGGAATTGCTCCATCTTGCGCACGGCGTAAAATACCGACGTCCCCTCGTAAGCCTCGATGCCGGGCACCGGCGGCCGCTTCGGCTGGAAGGAGCCACCGCCCGCGGAGATCACCACCACCTTGGTCTCGAACACCTTGCCGGCATCGGTCGTAACGCGAAACAGCGGATCGCCGATCTTCTCGATGGACTCCACCATCTCGTTCAAATGGAACGTCGGATTGAACGGCTTGATCTGCTCCATCAACGCTTCGGTCAGCCCCTGCCCGGTCACCATCGGAATGCCGGGAATGTCGTAGATCGGCTTCTCCGGGTAGAGTTCAGCGCATTGCCCGCCGATCTTGTCGAGAATGTCGACGAGATGAACCTTCATATCGAGCAGGCCCAGTTCGAACACGGCGAACAGGCCGCAGGGGCCGGCACCAATTATCAACACGTCGGTTTTGATCGCTTCGCTCATGTCGCCGTTCTTCACTGAGTGGGGAATATTCCGGAAGGAAGCGGAACAGTAGCGCGTTTTTGCGCAAGAGAAAACGCTTCAGCTTTAAGACGTGCCCGCTTCCGACAAAGACGGCCGCGGCCTCTTGTGGTGCGCCGGTTTTTCCAGGTAACTGCACCAAGCCTGGAGATTGACCGTGAACAGCCCCGCTTCGACGACTACGCCGCGCCTCGAGAACTATCCGCTTCGCCTTTCAGACAACGTCAGGTTCGCCGATCTCGACGTCAACGGCCACGTCAACAACGCGGTGTATTCGAGTTACTTCGAAACCGGCCGCGTGATGCTGGTGCGGGATGCCGCCAATGGCCTGACGCCGCCTGGGGCGGGATGGGTTCTGGTCCGGCTCGACACCCATTTCCGCGCCGAACTGCACTGGCCGGGCACCATCGAAACCGGACTTGGCGTACGACGGCTGGGCCGCACCTCGGTCACCTTCGATCAGGTCGTGTTCTCGGAAGGCCGATGCATTGCCTCGACGCAGGCGACCACGGTGCTGGTGGACTCGCAAACGCGCAAGCCGACACCGCTGCCGCCTTCGGTGATCGCCGGGTTTCAGCGCTGGATGATGCGTGACGGTACGGCCGGTTAAGCCTGCCGCTCCGGCGTGGTGACGATCAGGCCATCGAGTTCGTCGCTCACTTTGATCTGGCACGACAGCCGCGAGTTGGGGCGCACGTCGTAGCCGAAGTCCAGCATGTCCTCTTCCATCGGCGTCGGATTGCCGACTTTCTCGCGCCAGCCTTCATCGACATAGACATGGCACGTCGCGCAGGCACAGGCACCACCGCATTCCGCTTCGATGCCGGGAATGGCGTTGCGGATCGCCCCTTCCATCACCGTCGCGCCGTTTTCAACTTCAACGACGCGCGTCTCGCCTGTGTGGTCAACGTAGTGAATCTTCGCCATGATCGCTCGTGCTGTCTCAAAAAGGGAGGAATGCTGGCTGTCCTATAGCGGCTCGCTCCGGCTCGCGCCAGCGGCAGCACCCGAAAACCGGCTGATTTTCCTTTGTACTACCGCGGATCACCGGCGGGAACGGCGAGAATGCTGGAGATCGCTTCCTGCGCCCTCTCCACCTCCTCGGTCAAACGCGCAACGACGCCCCGAATGTCGGCTGACGTCCGCATCGCGGCTTCCAGCGCCGCGGCTGTCTCGGCCACCCGAGCCGCTCCGATCGCGCGCGCCGAACCCTTCAAGGTGTGGGCCAGCACCGCGGCATTCGCCGGCAGCGTTGCAAGTTCCTGTATCAGGCCGCCCGCCTGCACCGCGAACATCTGCAGCACCTCGCGCTCCAGCGCCGGATCCGCCAGCGCCATCCGCCGAAGATGGTCCAGATCGATCACCTCACCCGCGTCGGTGCCGCCTTGCGACATCCAGCCCATCCTTCTTCGAGATCGTCAACGACGCGCTCCTTGAAGGAGATTCTTGTTCTCGCAAAGGGGCAACCCATCGGCGTGGTTAATAAGCCGAACCGCATCAACGTCGCAGAAAAGCCGCCAATCCGACGGATTTTAGCCGCATTTGGGCGCGTTTGACCCGATTTTCAGAGCGCAGAGGGCGCTTTCCGGTTCCCCGTTAACGATGATTAAGGATCGTTAAAATTGTATTAATCACATCCATTTCATTCGAGGCAGCAAGCCAATAGGATGTTTGGGGAAGTACCGCACAAGCTCGGCGGCAAGGATGAATCCGGACCGCCTCTGATCGTCGAGGATGAAAACCGCTCCTCGGCGGCTCTCAACGCGAGGCTTCCGGCTGCGTAAACAAGGGCGTAGACTAGCATGGCAAATAGTCCCAAAAAGGCTCAGGATCCGACCGAAGTTGCGCTTTCGGCTATTCAGGAAGCCCTGAATATGAGCGAAACGCCGGCATCGGACCATGCCACGTCAAATAATGCCACTGGCGCTCCGCAGGTGACCGTTGCCGAGCCGAGCCGCAACGACGCCGCCTTCAGCGCGCACGCCTTTCAGGATCAGCCCTCCGACGAGCCGCGCTTTCCGCGGCAGGCCGCCAACGACGATCGCGAGACCATCGGACAGATTCTGCAGGCGATTCAAAAGGGTCGTCCTGCCCGCAATATTTATGTGCTGGCGACGGTCTTCACCGCCGTTTGGCTCGTCGGTGCCGGGCTGTTGGCCTACGCCTTCTACCCATCGCTTCAGGCGCTCGGACAGAGCGGCGGCGCATTTGCGTTCGTCGGACTGATATCGGTGCTGTTGGCGCCGATCCTGCTGTTCTATTTTCTGGCCAGCTTGGCGTGGCGCGGCCAGGAACTGCGGATGATCGCGCAATCCATGGCTCAGGTGGCGATGCGGTTCTCCGAACCCGAACACGCCGCCAGCGACTCGATGGTGACCGTGGGTCAGGCGATCCGCCGCGAGGTTGCGGCGATGGGCGACGGAATGGAGCGCGCCATCGCGCGTGCGGGTGAACTCGAGACGCTGGTTGCCAACGAAGTCGCGGCGCTGGAACGCGCCTATTCCGACAACGAAGTACGTATCCGCGCCCTGCTACAGGATATCGCCCATCAGCGCGACAATCTGGTGGGCCAGGCCGAACAAGTCCGCAGCGCGATCTCCGGAGTACAGATCGATCTTCGCCACGACATCGCGCTCATCAGCGATGCCATCGCATCACGCGTCGATGAGGTGGCCAAGAGCATCACGGGCGCGCTCGAGGAACGCGGCGAACATATCACACGCGCGCTCAGCAATGCCGGCGACAATATGATCCTCGCGCTGGGCGAGCGAGGCGGCGACCTGCTCGATCGGCTTGAAGAAGCGAGCGGCGAGACCACTCGGGCCGTTCTCGATGCCAGCGAGCGGCTCACGGCCAGCCTCAACTTCAAGACCGGTCATGTCCATGACGAGTTTGTCGATCTGGCGAACCGCGTCCACGATATGCTGAACGACCGGCTCGACCGCATCACGTCCGAGTTCGAGCAGAAGTCTGCCGCCATCGTCGACAGCATCTCCGACCGCACAGAACAACTGCACGATTCGCTGCGCAACTCCGGCGACTCGCTGCTGCTGGAGCTCGAACTGCGCGGCGGCGATATCGCCAACAAGATCGACGAGGCCGGAAGCCGGCTTACCAGCCACATTCTGGCGGCTGGCGAGAAAGCCAGCGATACGCTCGATTCAACCGTCAATTCGCTCGTGACGAAGGTCGTCAGTCAGACCGAAAGCGCGCACGACACACTCAGCCTCCAGATGAGCACCTTCGACGAGCTCATTCGACAGCAAGGCGCCGAGCTTGCGGAAAAATTCTCGCGCGACAGCAACACGCTGGGCGCCTTGATCACGCGGCATATCTCCGAGTTCGACCGGACGGTGAAAACATTTGGCGGCGACGTGGTCGAACGCCTGGGACAGCGCACCAACGACATTGCCGAAAGTCTGAAAACCTATGTCGACACCTTCGACAGCCGTCTGATGTCGAACAGCGGCCAGATCACGGCGACGCTCGACCAACGCTTGCAGCAATTCGAAGTTCAGCTCGGCACCCGAGTCAGCAATCTGGACACCTCACTCGATTCCAAGATCAAGAACTTCGACGAGACGATCGACAGCCGGCTCAAGGCGCTGGAGCAGAGCTTCGATTCCCGCGCGCAGGCCGTAACCGATACCGTCGATGCTCGACTGGGTTCGCTCTCGTCGTCGCTAACCGGCGGCACCAAGAAAGTCGTCGACACCATCGATGCCAAGCTGCAGCAGCTCACCTCCACGCTGACCGACGGCGCGGCTCAAACCATCGGGACGATCGATTCCCGGCTGATCCAACTGACGTCTTCCCTGACCGACGGCGCGACACAGGCCTTGGGCGAGATCGAAACCAAGCTCTCGCGGCTCAGCTCATCCTTGACCGACGGCGCAGCCCAGACCATCGGAACGATCGACACGAAACTGACGCTGCTGACGTCGTCACTGACCGACGGTGCAACACAGGCCTTGGGCGAAATCGAAACCAAGCTGTCACGGCTCAGTTCGTCGGTCACGGAGGGCGCAAGCCAGGCGATCTATTCGATCGACTCGCGTCTCGCGCAACTCAGTTCGACGCTGAACGACGGCTCGGCCAGTGCTCTCGAGGCGATCGATCAGCGCATCACCAAGGTGACGGAAACCATCGACGGGCGCACCGGACATCTGGCCGAGACGATCACGGCTCGCTTCCAGGAAATTCACCAGGGGCTCGAGACCTGCGCAGGCGCGGTTGCCAGCGATATCGATACCCGCATTGCCCATTTCGAGGATCTGCTCGGCTCGCGCATTGAGGCGGTGGCGGGTCGCATCGAAACCAGCGGACGTCAAGCAAGCGACACGCTCATGGCGCGCGCTGAGGAGTTGTCGACCAGCATCAAGTCGCATGTTGACGATGCCGAGCATTCCCTGACAAATCTGATGCTCAGCACCAGCGAGACCATTCAGAGCAGCGCGCGCAGCACCCAGCAGGTCCTGCTCTCGGTCTCGGCCGACCTCACCTCGCAGCTCAAGCAGGCCTCCAGCGATGTTGAACAACTGGTCGGCAATGTCGGCTCGACTGCCGCAAACGCCATCCGCGTCAGCGCAGAAGAAGCCCATGCATCGCTGCTGACCGTCTCCAGCGACACCGCGACCCAGATCAAGTCGCTCACCGCGGATGTGGAACGCACGCTGACGACGGCCGGGTCGGCTACTGCCTCGGCGCTGCTCAGCAGCGCCCGCGAGGCGCAGAACGCGCTCACCAGCAGTTCGGCCGAACTCACCGCTCAGATGCAGTCGCTGTCGAGCACCATCGAAAGCAGCCTGTCGAGCGCCGGCTCGTCCACCGCGGCGATCCTGCTCAATGGGACGCGCGATGCGCAAAACATGCTCGCCGAAGCGTCCGGCGAGATCGAGCGCAACATTCGTGAAGCCAGCAGCAATGCGGCGGATTCGATGGCTAGCAGTGCACGGTCCGCGCAGGCGACCCTGCTGGCGATCACCGATCAGGTGTCAAGCCAGGTCAAGTCGCTCTCCGCAGATCTCGAGCAGAGCTTGTCCTCTGTCGGCACCGCGGCCGTCGGCTCAGTGTTGGCGGGCGCACAGGAGGCTCAGGCAACGCTGGTTGCAGCCTCCAGCAGCGCCGCCGATCACGTCAAATCGCTGTCGTCGGAAGTCGAGCAGATGCTGTCGGCCGTCGGCTCCGATACCGCAGCCCAGATCCTGCGCAGCGCCCGTGAAGCGCAGACGGTGCTGAGCAGCGCTACCTCCGAAACGTCTGAACAGATGAAGGTGCTGTCAACCACATTGGTGGCGACGACGTCCGATACCGCAGGCCAAATCAAAACGCTGGCCGAGACCATCGAGCAGTCGCTCAGCTCTGCAGCGGCGAACTCGGTCGAGGCTATTCAGAGCGGCGCGCTCGCAGCGCAGAATTCGCTTGTCACTGCCGCCAACGAGGCCAGCCTCAAGGCCAAGGCGACTGCAGCGGATATCGAGCAGTCGGTGCTCGGGGCCAGCAGCAAGTTCGGCACCGTTCTGACCGGCAAGACCGACGAGATCGTCAGCTTCATGACGCAGCAGACCGACCGCCTCTCGCAGACGCTCGACAGCAAGCGCGGCTCGCTTGTGGAATCGATCGGCAGCAAGAGCAACCAGCTCATCGTCGATATCGAACGCGTGACATCGGAAGCCCTCAAGTCCATCGAGACCCGCGGCATGAGCTTCTCGCAGTCGATTGCCACCAACGGCTCGACCGTGGCACGTTCCATCACCGCCGCCGGCGAACTTGCGACCAATGCGGTGAACAAGTCGCTGAAGGATCTCGAGCAAGCCTCCCGTGCCAGCATCGAGCAGTCGCGGCAGGTTTCGATGGCCGCGGTCACCGAGATGCAGGAAACCAGCAAGGTTCTGCGAACCGATACGGTCGCGCTGTTCGAGCGGCTGCGTGAAGGCAATATCCTGCTCCAGGAAGTCCTCACGGGTGCTCACGACAATCTCAATTCGCTCGAGCGAGCCATGGTGTCGCGCGTCGGCGAGTTCGTCTCGGCGATCACGGACGTCAGTGCTCGCAGCGGCAACGTCACGCAAAGCCTGGAAGACCAGTTGACGGTGTTCCATGCCAAGACATCGAAGGCGATCGAGGGACTATCGGCCCTCTCCGCCCAGTTCCAGGACCATGGCCGGGCACTGGTCGAAGCCGTCACCGCGATCGAGCAGAGCAACAAGAGCACCGACAACTCCATCGCCGACCGCAAGGCCGCACTGGATTCGCTGATCAACACCATTGATCTACGAACCGTCGATCTCGATCAGCGGCTGACGCGATTCACGACACTGCTCGACGAGTCGCTGGCCGCCGCCGAGGAGCGCGCCCGCGATATCGCCCGTGTGGTCGCCGACACGGCGGGCACCGGCTCGACCGTGATCACCCAGCAGTTCGAAGCGGTACGCACCGTTGCAGAAGAGCAGCGTCAGGCCACCGCCGAAACCCTGAACGCGATGTATCAGCAGAGCACGCAGGAAACCGAGGCGATCTTCCGGCAGTCAGCGGATAAGTTCGCCTCGATGGTGCAAAGCATGAAGCAAATGGCTTCCGAGATGCATCAGGAACTCGAGATGACGCGCGAGGAGCTTCGCCGTGGCGTGTTCGAGCTGCCGCAGGAAGCGGCCGAAAACACCGCACAGATGCGCAAGGTGATTGTCGATCAGATCGAGGCCTTGGCCGAACTGAACCGCATCGTTGCCCGGCACGGGCGCGGTCTGGACGTCGTCGGTGTCGATCGCGCGCCGGCGCAACGGCGCGAAGAACCGCAGATCGCCGTGGGCGGCGGCTACGCCGAAGCTCCGTCACGACCGGCATCGCGCAGCCGCGACATCGGCAGCGCCTCGACATTGCCGCCGCCGGATCTCGGCCTTCCAATGCCGCCGCGCACCGAGATTCCTTCGGTCAGTCCGGTCGCGGCTGAGCAGGATCGCGACGACTGGCTGACCGATCTTCTCAATCGGGCGGAACAGGTCGGCGACGAACGCGAGGCGGCCCGCCCGCGCGCACCGCAACCGGCCGCCGGCGGCAATCCGCTGGAATCGCTATCGCTCGATATCAGCCGCCTGGTGGATCGCAATCTCGCCGCCGAGATGTGGGATCGCTATCAGCGAGGCGAGAACAAGGCCTTCACCAAGCGGCTCTACGCGCCGGCTGGACAGAAGACCTTCGACGAGGTCGCCCGCAAATATCGCACCGACCGGAACTTCAAGCAGACGGTCGACCGCTACATCACCGAGTTCGAACGGCTGCTCGATGACGTCGCGCAGGACGAGCGTGGACCGATGATCCTGCGCGGCCATCTGATCTCGGAGACCGGTCTCGTCTACACGATGCTGGCGCACGCATCCGGCCGATTGGGGTGATGTGTCAGTAAACGTCACGGAACATGCAGGGCGGAGGCGCCAGAGCCTCCGCCCTGTTGTATTTTATGAGACATTGTCCGATTCTCTGCGACCTCCATTGATCGGCAACATGTATCTGCGCGATCGAAACTCACCCGTGTAAATGACAATGGGCATACCCCTCTCCCTGCAAGCCCGCATCGAGCGCTGGCCGATCGCCGGCACATTCACGATCAGCCGTGGCAGCAAGACAGAGGCGGTCGTCATCGTGGTAGAACTCTCCTGCGGTGGGCATGTCGGCCGCGGAGAATGCGTCCCCTATGCGCGTTATGGTGAAACCCCTGACACAACTGTTGCGCAGATCCTGTCGGTTGCTGAACGCGCCTCCGACGGGCTCGATCGCCGGACGCTGCAAAACATCCTGCCTGCCGGCGCTGCGCGCAACGCGCTCGATTGCGCCCTTGTTGATCTTGAAGCCAAAATGTCCGGCGTCCGATCTTGGGATATTTTCGCTCAGCCTTCGCCGCGCCCCTGCACCACCGCTTACACGCTCTCGCTGGGGAGCGCGAAAGACATGGCAGCCGCAGCAGCCGCCGCCGCGCACAGGCCGCTTCTGAAAATCAAGCTCGGATCCGATGACGACGCAACGCGCGTCCAAGCCGTGCGCCGCGCCGCGCCGCGATCCCAACTCATCGTCGATGCCAACGAGGGTTGGCGGCCGGACAATCTCGAAATCAATCTTGCCGCCTGTGCCGATGCCGGCGTCGTGCTTGTCGAGCAGCCCCTGCCCGCAGGCCAGGACGAGGCGTTGGCAACAATACGGCGCCGCATTGCCGTTTGCGCGGACGAGAGCGTGCATGACCGCGCGTCGCTCGACGGTCTCCCGGGGCGCTATGACGCCATCAATATCAAGCTCGACAAAAGCGGCGGCTTGACAGAAGCCATGGCCATGGCCGCAGCCGCCGAAGCGCTGGGACTGCAAATCATGGTCGGATGCATGGTCGCGACATCGCTGGCGATGGCTCCAGCGATGCTTCTCGCGCAGAGGGCGAATTACGTGGATCTCGATGGGCCATTGCTTCTGGCAAGCGATCGCGACCATGGTCTGCACTACGACGGCAGCACGATCTATCCGCCCGATGCTTCACTCTGGGGATGAATTTGGACGGCACGCGCGAGACGTGGCCGCGCCGCAAACATTACCAGAGCTCCGCCCGCGGCCATGGCGGCCATGATCAAATAGATGCCGGAACCCAGCCGAAGATACAACGCGCCGACCAAAACGGATGCGCTGCTCGTCGCGATGCCTGAGGCCGCGGCGAGATAACCTTGGGCGCCGGCCATCATGTGTGCCGGGACGATCCGCACCATCAGGCCCATCGTTCCGAGCAGCGTCGCGCCGTATGTCAGCCCGTGCAACAGTTGCACAAGGGCCAGCGGCAGCAGCGAGGGCTCCGCTGCGGTTACTGACCAGCGCACGAGGGCGCCGACAGCACCGACCAGAATGAGCAGCACCGGAGCGATCGAAAAACGCGGCGACAGCGAAAAGACGATAATTTCGGCCAGCACTCCGAGCGTCCATAAGGACGCGATCACGCCGCCAGTGAGACCATCCGCCTGCCAGGTGATGGATGCAAAGCTATAATACGCGGCATGGCTGCCCTGAATAAGAGCCGCAGCCATGATCACGGCAAGAAAGGCCGGCTGCCGCAGCAGACTTCTCGCGCTCGTATTGGCGAGGGAGGATGCGGGCGCGGTCTTGAGCGGCATCAAAGCAAGTCCCGCAACGGTCCCACCGATGCCGAGCACGGCCATGCCCCAGATCAATTGGGTCTCCGCGACGCGACCAGCCAATAGCCCGCATCCCAGCGTACCCATCATGAAGGCCGTGGATCCCCAAAGCCGAAGTGGGCCATAATGCAAACCGAGCTTTGCAACGCCTTGCAAGGCATAGGCATCGGTCAGCGGCAGAATCGGGGTCCACACGCAGGCCGTCAGGACAAAGACGATAAGGATTAGCGCGGGATCGCGAAAGAACCCGAGCGCAGCGAAACCGGCGGCCGTACCCAGTGCAGTGACGATCAAAACCGGCTTCAGCGATCGCCGGCGCCCCGCATAATTGGTGACGAACGGCAAAACCGTGAAACGGGTGAGCGCGGGCACCGCAACGATGATGCCGATCCAGACCGGATCCACCCCCACCGCTCGCAGCCAGATCGGAAAAAAGGGCAGCTGAACGCCCATCAGAGCGAAGATCGCAGCATAGAAGATGCCGAGCCGAACGGCGAATCGCTGGGATGCCGACGCTGCAACCGTGGGGATTTCGGGGCCTGATGGCATCAATTCAATTGCGATTTGCAGCCGATTCTGTTGATCGTTACTCTGGTAGCCCGAATCCATGGCGTTGAATTCTATTGAAGGGTCACGGACGAGCCGCGGAATTGCAAGCCCGCCGGAATCTGGAAGCCGTATGAGCGTTAGACACCAGACCAGTCCCGTAACGGTCCGAAGCAGATCTGCGGACGGTGGTTGGCGCGTGCATCCATTGGTGCGATGACATGACGGACGAAGCGCTTGCCGCGTCATCACCTTCCGATGTAGCGCCCCTGAGCGAGGCAGACTACGCGGCCATCCATGACGTCTTCATGGAAACGGCGCGCGGTCGCTGGTTTCTCGCCGAGTTTGCTCGACGCAATCGCAATGCCGATACGCGCATGGTGCTGGACGCGGTGGCGCGGATCGAGCGATCTCTCGCCGCGCCGAAGGATGCTCCGGCCGCCAATCTCGCCGATGCATTCGCGGCGGTCAGGGAGATCGTTGCCGACGCGCGGCGTCAAGCCAGGGCCTTGCTGCAGCGGATGCAGCCCGCCGAGCAGTTTGCTGCAGCCTACCGAAACGTTCGCGCCGTCCGCGAGGTCGCCTGGACCTTGCGTGAATGCGGCTCGGATGCCCGCGTTTGCGACCAGCTCGATGCGCAGGCCAATGCCATCGACCGCAATCTGGATCAACTGGCGGCACATTCCCCAGACGATACCATTGACCGCGTTTTCGATGACCTCATCCGGCGGCTCAATGAATTGGCTGACAACGCGCCGCCGCCCTCTAGCGAACCGATCCCGCTCTCAGAGCCAATGCCGACTCAACCGCATGCGGATTTCAGCGAAACGAGAGTCAACCTCGACGAGCATCCAGCTTCCGATGAAAGCCTTCTGCCGCAGTCGCTGGAGAAAGGCACCATCGAATACACGGCCGCCGTCGAAACCGTGATGGCGGCGCCGCCTGAGCCCTCGCGCCTGCCGAGCGCCGCAGGTGACGAGATGCACCCCAGTGATCACGTCGCGCAGCTGTCCCCCTCGCCGGCAAGTGAGAAAGAGGAGGAGGCAATCTCCGCGGCTGATCGCGGATTGCTCTCTGATGACGAGCTCGAGGACATGGCAGTCCTCGATATGATCGCCCTGGAGATGGCCGCACCCGCCGAGGAGGAGGATATCGGCGGTGATGGTGCCCAAGATGCGACGGACGAAACATCCGC
>DATMSE010000045.1:0-59508 GCA_035565575.1 Xanthobacteraceae bacterium | reverse complement strand
CAGAAGTCGCCGGCGCGGCGGCCGGAATATGGCGAGGTGCGCTGGGATGTCGAGGTGGTGAACCAGAACGACGAACCGGTCGCCCGTTACGATCTCCTGACCATGAGCGCGCGGCCGACTTGATTCTACGACAAGCGTGCCGCGAGCAATCCATTTCTTTGTTGTAGTGTTTTATGTTTTGACAGAAACGTCACTGGCGTCATGACCGGATTTATTCCGGCCATCCACGTTTTTGCATGACGTGAGCAAGAAAGGCGTGGATGCCCGGGACATAGGCGAGCAAAGCGACGCCGTTCTTCGAACGGCTATGCCCGGGCATGACGACGGACAATTCTACAAACGGACAACCTCAAGATTGCTTCGGAGCTCACGCTTCTCGCAATGACGACGTGTGGCCAACTGACTCATAGCATGAGGGCCGGATGGCCGCCGGATAGCAGGATTTTCTGCGTCTGAGCGGGGCAGGAAGTTGCCCGGATTGAAGGCCGGAGAGAGAGTTTTTCTCTCCCGCAGGCGATGGGCGGTGGCTTCCTTCTTATATTTTCCGGGCCGTGGACGGCGATCGGGTGCGGGATATATAGCGGAGGAGGATTTCTCACTGCGGCTATTGCGGCGGGGTATTTGTTCTCCGCCGGCTCGAGGAACGCCTGTGTCATTCGGTCCCAACATTGTCGTTTATTCCGGTCTCGTGATCGGTCTCGTCTTCGGCGCGGCGGGCCTGCTCAGCGGCTTCTGCCTGTTGAGCAGCCTGCGCGGATGGTGGGGCAACGGCGACGGCCGCCTGGTGCGCACCTATGCGCTGGCCATCGGCGTCGCGGTACTGGCAACGCAGGTCCTGGCGTTCGGCCAATATGTCGATCTCGACAAATCGATCTATCTGCAGCCGAGCTTTTCCGCGCCGCTGATGTTTCTCGGCGGCCTGATGTTCGGCTATGGCATGGTGCTGTCGAACGGCTGCGCCTCGCGGGCGCTGGTGCTGCTCGGGCGCGGCAACCTGCGTTCGTTTGTCGTGGTCATCACCGTGGGCATCGTTGCGCAGATGACGTTGAAGGGCCTGATCGCGCCGGCGCGACTGTCGGCGCTGGCGGCAACGCAGAGTGCGCCCGACATCGTTTCGCTGCCGGCTCTGGTTGCCACACTGGGGCTCGATGCGACCGCGGCGCGTCTCTTGGCGATGCTTGTCGTGAGCGGAAGCCTTATCGTCTTCGCATTCGCGCATCCGGCCTTCCGCAAATCCTGGGGGCAGATCGCGGCCGGTGTGGTGATCGGGCTGCTGGTGACCGCAGGCTGGTTCGCGACCGGCTTCCTCGGCGCCGACGACTTCAACCCCGTTCCGGTCACGTCGCTGACCTACGTCGCGCCGATCGCGGACTCGGTGCAGTATGTCATGCTGTCCACGGGCCTCTCGCTGAACTTCGGCATCGCGCTCGTCGGCGGCGTCCTGGCCGGCAGCTTCATCACGGCGCTGCTCACCAATCGGTTCAAGCTGGAAGGCTACACCTCGCCGGGCCACATGGTCCGCTCGATCGGCGGTGCGGTGCTGATGGGTGCCGGCGGCGCCATGGCGCTCGGCTGCTCGGTCGGGCAGGGGCTGACGGGGCTCTCGACGCTGGCGCTGGCCTCATTCGTTGCCGCAACCGGCATCGTGACCGGCGCGGCGTTCGGCCTGCGCGGACCGCTGCAGGTGCGCGCGCTCGCCAAAGCCTGATCTTCAAGGCCTGATCTTCCAACGCCATCGACCACAAGGCCTGAGTCGCCGGCTCAGGCGCGCGACGTCGCGAGCCGCAGCACGTTGAGATAGCCGTCGCTCACCGTTATCCGGCCGATCAATCCTTTGTCCTGTAGCAGCCGATGCGCCAGCGGCAGCCGATAGCACGGCAGATACATGAACAGGTGATGCTCGGCGTGATAATTCACCCAATAGGGCGCGATCAGCGCGCGCTCGACGATGTTGGCGCGGGTGGTGCGGGCGTGGCTGAACGGATCAGGGCCGGTGCTGGTGCAGGCATGTTCGGCAATGTTGCGGATCCGCGTCACCAGCGGCAGCCAGGTCGCCATCGCGAAAATCCAGACCCCGAAGAACCACACGCCCGCGCCGCATAGCCAGAAAACGACAAACAAAACCGCATTGGCGATCAAAAAGCGCGCCATCTTGTCGGCACCGCTGGAGAGGAAACTCTCGTGCGAGTCCGCGCTGCCGGACGCTCCGCGCTTGAATAGCGAGAGAAACAGCGGCAGCCGTTGCTTCACGAAGGTCTGGCCGGTGAGATCGCGGATCGCCTTGCGGGTAAAGCTTTCCTTGGTGATCGGAAACGGCGCGGACAGCGACAGGTCAGGGTCTTCCGGCTGTTGCGTGAAGCGGTGGTGCTGCAAATGGTAAGAGCGGTAGCTTGGCAGATCGGCGCCGACCGGCACCGCGCAGAGCCATTGCCCGATCCATTCGTTGATCGCCTTGTCGGAATGCAGTCCGCCATGCGCCGCCTCGTGCATCAGGATGGCGAGGCCGAGTTGCCGCGTGCCGACGATCATCACCGCGACCAGCCAGGTCAGCGGATTGGGCCAGATCGTCACCAGCGCAATCGCCGCCGCGATGGTGCCCCACGCGTGCGCCACCAGCCAGCAGCCGCGCCATGAGCTGCGGCTGGTCAGTTGCCGCCACTCGTCGGGCGTGAACAGCGTTTTCGGATCGATGCGGGAGACGGGTGCCATGACGTTACTTTCCTGAATCGGCGGCGTGCGTTGTGATGTGAATTTCCGACGTCAGCGTCCGATGCACCGGGCATTTGTCGGCGATGTCCATCAGCCTTTGGCGTTGCTCGTCGTCGAGATCGCCCTCGATGGCGATAACGCGCTCGATGTGGTCGAGCATGCCGTCCTTGGTTTCGCACTCCGCGCAGTCCTTCGCATGAATCTTGCGATGCGACAGCGTGACGGTGACGCGATCGAGCGGCAGCGCCTTGCGATCGGCATACATCCGCATTGTCATCGACGTGCAGGCCCCGAGCCCGCTTAGCAGAAATTCATAGGGGTTAGGCCCAGTGTCCGCGCCGCCGACGGAGGCTGGCTCGTCCGCCAGCATGCGATGCGGCCCGACCGTGATCTGTTGCTGAAGTTTTCCGTCGCGGGTTTCCTGCACCACGACGCGCCGCGGCTCGGCATCGGGCGGCTGCTCCGCGACAACGGGATCGAGGTAGCGTTCGACCCACGCCGCGACGACGTGGGCGACATATTCGGTATCGCGCTTCTGGTTGAGCAGATGATCCGCGCCGGTCAGTGAAACAAAACTCTTGGGATGCTTGGCCGCGACGAAGATGTGAGTCGCATTGTCGATGCCGACGGTGTTGTCGGTCGGTGAATGCAGGATCAGCAACGCCTTGCGTAGCCTGGCGATACGGGCGGTCAGACTTTGTTCGGCGACATCGTCGAGAAATTCGCGCTTGATGCGGAACGGGCGACCGGCGAGTCGCACTTCGACGTCGCCGTCGCGGCGGATGTCTTCGATACGGTCCTTGAACATGTGGGTCACATGGGCCGGATCGGAGGGCGCGGCGATGGTGACAACGGCCTTCGCTTCGGGAACGTGCTCGGCGGCCGCCAGCACGGCGGCACCGCCGAGCGAGTGGCCGATCAGAATCGCCGGCGCCATCTTCGTCTCGCGCAGGTGGTCGGCGGCGCGGACCAGATCGGCGACGTTGGAGGAAAACGTGGTGTTGGCGAATTCGCCCTCGCTGGCGCCGATGCCGGTGAAGTCGAACCGCAGCACCGCGATGCCATGGGCGGCCAGGGCCGTCGCGATGCGCTTCGCCGCCAGCACGTTCATGCCGCAGGTGAAGCAATGGGCGAACAGCGCATAGGCGACCGGCGGCGTATCGGGAAGATCGAGCGTCGCGGCGAGCTGCTGCCCGTCTGTCCCGGAAAACTGAAACCGCTCGGTGCGCAAGGTCTTTCTCCGAACATCGTCGATGCGGGCGATTTTACCAGATGTCCGCGGGCACGACGAGGCAGAAAAGCCGGTGCGCAGCCATGCTGCGGCGAGCGCGTCATTCGTGGCGATGCATCGCGGACTGATGTTTGGTGTCGCGCATCGTCGCATAGATGATCAGTGAGATGCAGATGATCCCCGAGAGGTAGTAGTAGAACCAGGTTTCGTGACCGATCGTCTTGAACCATAGCGCGACCGCCGGCGCCGTGCCGCCGAACAGCGACACCGTCACGGCGTAAGGCAGGCCGACGCCCAGCGCGCGGATGTTGGTGGGGAATAGCTCCGCTTTCACCACGGCGTTGATCGAGGTATATCCGGCGACGAACAGCCACGCGGCGCAGATCAGCAGGAACGCGACGAAAGGCGATTTGGTTGAGTGGAGCGTCATCAGGATGGGCACGGTCGCGAGCGTGCCGGCAAGACCGAAGAAGATCAGCAGCGGTTTGCGGCCGATCCGGTCGGAAATGGCGCCGTAGAGCGGCTGCAACAGCGTGGCGAACACCAGCGATCCGAAGATCACGAAGGTGGTCTGGTCGGCGGTGAGGCCCACCGACAGTTTTACGAATGTCTGCATGTAGGTGGTGAAGGTGTAGAACGCCGCCGTGCCGCCGGCCGTGAGGCCGACCACCAGCAGTACTTCCTTCGGGTAGCGGAACAGCGCACGAAGCGAGCCGGCGGGCTTCGCGGTCTTCCTGGCCGAGACGAAGGCTTCGGTCTCGTGCATGTCCCGCCGCATCACGGCGGCGAAGATCGCCAGCATCGCGCCGATGACGAAGGGGATGCGCCAGCCCCAGGCATAAAGCTGCTCTTCCGTGAGAAACACCTTCTGCAGAAGCAGCAGCACCATGATGGCGGTGAGCTGCCCGCCGATCAGCGTGACGTATTGGAAGCTGGAATAGAAACCGCGGTGGTTCGGATCGGCGATTTCGCTGAGATAGGTGGCGCTGGCGCCGTATTCGCCCCCCAAGCTGAGGCCCTCGATAATGCGGGCAATAGCCAGCATGATCGGCGCGAGGATGCCGATGGTCGCATAAGTCGGCGTCACCGCGATCACCAGTGAGCCGAAGCACATGCATACCACCGACAATGTCAATGACAGCCGCCGGCCATAGCGATCCGCGAGGAAGCCGAACAGCCAGCCGCCGAGCGGCCGCATCAGGAAGGTGGCGGCGAACAGCACCGCAGCGTTGAGCTGCTGCACGACCGGATCGCTGTGCGGAAAGAACGCCGGCGCGAAATATAACGCAAAGGCGGTATAGGCGTAGAAGTCGTACCACTCGACCAGATTGCCGATCGAGCCGATGAAAATCGATTTCAGCCGTTGCTCGACATCGATCAGGTCGAAGGAGGAGGTCGATGTGGGATTTGAGCTCTGGTCGGTCACATCGGGCTCCCGCTCGCGGCTACGTCAATGCGCTGCTCCCAGCAACAACGGCAACTGCCGTGGACCGCGTACGGTTCCCTCCGACCATGTCACCTTGCCGGCGGGATCGAGGCGGAAGTCCGGAATGCGCTTCAGCCATTCCTCCAGCGCGACGATCATCTCCATGCGCGCCAGATTGGAGCCGACGCAGCGATGAATGCCGAGGCCGAATGCGACGTGGCGGTTCTCCTTGCGATCGATGATGACCTTGTCCGCATTCGGAAACACCGCCGGATCGCGATTGGCTGCGGGGAATGAGAGCAGGACCATGTGATCGGTCTTGATCGGGCAGCCGGCAATTGTGGTTTCCTTGATCACCTCGCGCGCCATGGTCACCGGGGAATAGGCGCGCAGGAATTCCTCGATCGCGATCGGCATCAATTCGGGCTCGGCGATCAGGCGCTCACGATCAGCCGGCGTTTTGGCCAGATGCCAGAGCGAGGCGCCGATCGCGCTCCAGGTGGTGTCGATGCCGGCGATGAGCAGCAGGCGCAGCGAGCCCAGCACGTGCATGTCCGATAGCGGCTGGCCATCTGGACCGCGCGCGTTCATCAGAGTCGAGATCAGATCATCGGTAGGGTTCGATTTGCGGGCCTGAATATGCCCCATAAAGTAGTGGGACATCTCTTCGACGGCGCGCATCAGGGTCTCTTCGTCGGTGATGCCGAGTTCGAGGATTTCATGGATCCATTTGATGAACAGATCGCCGTCCTGCTCCGGAATGCCGAGCATATGGGCGATGGCGCGCACCGGAATGTGTTTTGTGTAGCGCGCGGCGGCATCGACGCTCGGCTCGTTGACGAACCGGTCAATCAACTCGTTGCAGATCTCGCGCACCCGGGGCTCGAGCTTCTTCATCGCGTCCGGCGTGAATGGCGGCAGCAATAACTGCTTGGCCGGCTTGTGCTCGGGCGGATCGGAGGTGATCGGCGGCGCGGATTGAGTGATCGGCGGGCGGGAGTTGCGGACGATGATGCGCCGTGACGAGAAATGCTCGGTGTCGTAGGCGACCTCTTTCACGGCCTCATATGTTGTCGGCATGTAGACGCCGAGAAAGCGGTCGGTGTGAACCACCGGGCTCGCGGCGCGCAGTTGGTCCCAGATCGGATAGGGGTTCTCGGTCCAGCGGGGGTCGGTGTGGTCGAAGTCGGCGATCCAGTCGGTAACGGGCACGGGCTTGTTCATGGACGTCATCCTGGCTCAATCGATTGTCGTCAGCGAGCGACCTGTTGCGATGATCCGGCGGTTGCGCCGAGAAAGAGCTCAATCCTCCGTGATGTCGATGGCCAATTCGGGACAGTTGGATTTCGCCAGCCAGGCCTTGTCCTCCAGACCCGCCGGAACGACACCGTCGCCCACCTCGTGGGCATTGCCGAACCCGTCGAGCTCGAACAGTTCGGGAGCAAGGGACTTGCACCGGCTGTGACCCTGGCATTTGTCGGGGTCGACGTGGATCTTGAGTTGGCCGGCCATGCAACACTGCTCCCTGTCTCCGCCTTGGGGCTTTTGCCCGCGGCAGGTTTGAATCGTTGCAAAAAGTCTAGCCCGCCCTTTTGGGCGATGCCAGCGGCATTCGAAACGAGCGCCTGCTGCATTGCAGCAGGCGCTCCGGGATGCTCGGTAGCGATTGAGGATGGGTTAGCGCGGATCGATTGGTGTCGAACCGCGCACGCCCAGGATGTCTTCAAGCGCGCGCGCACCGGCCAGCAGGCCGGCCTCGTTGCGCGGCCGCGCCACCATCTGCAGGCCGACCGGCAGACCGCTGTCTGTGAAGCCGCACGGCAGCGAGAGCGCCGGACAGCAGACGAGGGTGATGGCATAGACGATGCCGAGCCACTCCACATAGTTGTCGAATGTCTTGCCGGCGCATTCGGCGACGTAGCGGTTCTCGACCGGAAATGGCGGCACGATGGTCGCCGGGCACAGCAGGAGATCGTAGGTCTCGAAGAAGGCCAGCGTGCGCTGGGTCATCGCGAGGCGTTGGGCCTCGGCCCGCTCGATATCCTCGACCTTGAGCTTGAGGCCCTGCTCGATATTCCAGATGACCTCCGGCTTCAGCAGGTCGCGTTTCTCGCGCAGCAAGGCGGCCTTGCTGATGGCGAAATCGAAGGCCCGCAGCACGTGAAAACATTCGTGGGCCTCGCGCAAATCCGGCTGGGCTTCCTCGACGACGACGCCGACCTCGGCGAAACGCTCGGCGGCTTTGCGGGTGATGCGCGCCACCTCGGGGTCGACCGGCGTAATGCCGAGATCACGCGAATAGGCAACGCGCTTCGGCCTCTCGCCTGAGCGCGCGGCGGCGCGGAAGGACGTCGGCAGGGCCGGGAGCGAGAGCGGATCGGCCGGATGTTCGCCGCTCATGGCATCGAGCAGCAAGGCAAGATCCTCGACATTGCGTGCCATCGGCCCCTGCACGCCGAGCGTCCGGTCGATCTTGGCGGCGGGCGTGTGGGTGACGCGGCCGATGCTCGGGCGCATGCCGACGATGCCGCAGAAGCTGGCCGGATTGCGCAGGGAGCCGCCCATGTCGGAGCCGTGGGCGAGCCATGCGGTGCCGCTCGCCAGCGCCGCCGCCGCTCCACCGGACGAGCCGGCCGCCGAGCGCGTCGTGTCCCATGGATTGAGCGTGCGGCCGAACACCTCGTTGAATGTGTTGGCGCCGGCGCCGAATTCCGGCGTATTGGATTTCGCATAGACGATGCCGCCGTTGCCTTCGATCCGCTCCACCAGCGCATCGGACTTTGTCGGCACATTGTCCTTGAAGATCGGCGAGCCGTTGGTGCTCAGCACGCCCGCGACATCGTTCAGATCCTTGATCGGGATCGGCATTCCCGCCAGCAGGCCCCGCTCGCCCGCGGGACGCTGCATCAGTTTCTTCGCATGCGCGCGGGCGCGATCGAAACACAGGATCGGCAGCGCGTTGACCTTGCCGTCCACGGCCTTGATCCGTTCTTCCAGAACATCCAGCAGATCGAGCGGCGTGACCTCGCCGGCATTCAGCTTGGCGACGATGGTGGTTGCGGTCTCATGGATCAGGGATTGGTCCGCCACAGGGGTCTCCGTTTGGATTTCGTATCGTTGTCCCGACGTCAATATACCGCGCTTCCGCGAAATGCCTACGGCATCGCATGGTGATCCGACGCGCGGCTCGCGGCCCGTGTTGGACTCCGATGGCCGGCGGTGGCGCTAATTCCATCCCGCGGCGAGGCCGCCGTCGACCGTGAAGACGACGCCACTGGTGTAGCCGGAGCGGTCCGAGGCGAGAAACGTCATCAGATCGGCGATCTCGCGCGGATGGGCAGGGCGCTTGAGTGGCAGGCCTGCCTGCAATTCCTTGTACCGGTTTTCATCACCGAACTGGGTGCGCGCCCGGGTCTTCATCAGCGTGATGTGGCGGTCCGTGCCGACCGGGCCGGGATTGATGCCGACGACGCGGATGTTGTCGGCAAGGCTCTTGCCCCCGAGGGCGCGGGTGAAGGCCATCAGCGCGGCATTGCCGGCGCTGCCGGTGATGTAGTTGGCGTCGAACTTCTCGCCCGCGGCGCCGATGTCGTTGATGATGACGCCGTGGCCCTGCGCCTTCATGCGCGCATAGACGAGGCGGGTCAGATTGATGAAGCCGAACACCTTGAGATCCCAGGCGTGGCGCCAGGTCGCCTCGTCGATCTTGTCGAGCGAACCGCCCGGGATATCGCCGGCGTTGTTGACGAGAACGTCGACGTCACCCGCGTCATTGGCGAGGCGCGCGATATCGTCGGAACTGCGCAGATCGACGATGTGGATCGTGACATTGACCTGATGGCTGCTGCGCAGCCGTTCCGCCAATGTTGTCAGCAGGCCTGCGCTGCGTGCCGCGAGATGCAGGTGGCAGCCTTCCTCGGCGAAGGCTTCCGCGGCCGCCGCGCCGATGCCCTTCGAGGCACCCGTAATGAGAACGCGCTTGCCGCGCAAATGAAGGTCCATGATGTGCTCCTGATCGCGAATGGCGCTGCCGAAGCCATCATCTTGAACGGCTTTCTCAAGCGGCTGTTACGAATAACGTTCGGCGATTTGGTTCGTCATGGCCCGGGACATAGGCGAGCGAAGCGACGCCGTTCTTCGAACGGCTATGCCCGGCCATAACCGAGTCATTGGTCTTACAAATACCCCGCGCCGGCCTCTTCGGCAAAGCGGCCGGGATCGCCTTCCCAAACGATGCGCGCATGCTCGAGCACGTAGACGCGATCGGCGTGCGGCAGTGCGAAGGTGACGTTCTGCTCGCCCAGCAGCACGGTGATCGCCGTGGTCTGCCGCAGCTTCTCGAGCGCCTTGGAGAGCTGTTCGAGAATGACCGGGGCGAGCCCCAGCGTCGGCTCGTCGAGGATCAGGATCTTCGGCTTCATCATCAGGGCGCGGCCGATCGCCAGCATCTGCTGCTCGCCGCCGGACAGCGTCTGCGCCATCTGGCCCTGCCGCTGCTTGAGGATCGGGAACAGATCGAACAACCATTCGAGCTGCTTCTCCTGATCGGCCGGGTCGAGATGCTGGCCGCCGAGATCGAGATTCTCCCGCACCGTCATTTCGCCGAACAGCTCGCGCGTCTCGGGGCACTGCACGAGGCCGCTGCGGGCGATCTTTGCGGCGCTGGTGCCGCGCAGTTTCTCGCCGTCGCGAATGATCTCGCCGGTATAGGGCAGGAACCCGGAGATGGTATTGAACAGCGTGGTCTTGCCGGCGCCGTTGAGGCCCACGATGGAGACGAACTCGCCTTGATGCACATGGATCGAGACGTTTTCGAGCGCCTGCGCCTTGCCGTAATGGACGCTGACGTTCTCGACCTGCAGCATCGGCACCTTGTCCGTGAAGTTGGCCTCGGGGCGCGCCGAGGTTTCGATCGCGCCGCCGAGATAGACCCGGCGCACCGTTTCGTTGCGCATCACCTCGTCGGCGCGGCCGGTCGCGATCTCTTCGCCGAGATACATTGCCAGCACGCGGTCGACCAGCGCGGCGACGCTCTTGACGTTGTGGTCGACCAGCATCACCGCGCGGCCTTCGTCGCGGAACGAGCGGATCAGTTCGGAAAAAGTCGCGACCTCCGCCAGCGTCAGGCCGGCGAACGGCTCGTCCACCAATACCACCTTGGGATCGCGCGCGATCGCCTTGGCGAGTTCGAGCCGGCGCAGGTCCGCGAAGGGCAGCGTGGGCGGCCGCCGATGCATGACGTCGCCGAGCCCGACCCGCTGGGCGATCCATTTGGCCCGCTCGGTGAGTTCCCTGTCGGGAAACAGCATGAAGAGGCTGTCAGGCAGCAGCGCCACCATGATGTTTTCCAGCACGGTTTGCCGGTTCAGCGGCCGCGAGTGCTGGAACACCATGCCGAAGCCGCGCCGCGCGATCTGGTGCGCGGGCATGCCGGCGACATTATTGCCTTCAAAGCGAACGGTGCCCTCGGTCGGCCGCTCGATTCCCATGATGGCTTTCATCGCGGTCGATTTGCCCGAGCCGTTAGGACCGATCAGGCCGAAGATTTCGCCGCCGTGGACGTCGAAGCTCAGGTTTTTCACTGCCGTCAGGCCGCCGAAGCGTTTGGTCAGTCCCCGGACTTCGAGAACGGGAGAGGTCTGATTGCTGCTCATGAGCGTGCCTCGCGCGACAGCACCGAACCAAGGAAACCGCCGGGGAAAAACAGGATGACGACCAGGGCGACCGCGGAGACGATGAAGGTTGCCAGTTCGCCGGTCGGCCGCAGGAATTCGCCGGCGACGATCAGGAAGATGGCGCCGAGCGCGGCGCCGAGCACGGTGCGCCGCCCACCGAGCACGGCGGCGACGATGACCTGCACGCCGACGGCGATATCGACCACGGTGCCCACCGATGCCGTGCCGAAGTAGAACACCAGCAGCGCGCCGGACAGGCCGGAGAAGAACGCGCTGACGATGAACGCCGCCAGCTTGTGTTTGACGATATTGAAGCCGAGCGCGCCGGCCTGCACCGGATCCTGGCCGCTCGCCTGCAGCACCAGGCCGACCGGCGATTGCGACAGGCCGTAAAGGATCGCGGCGCTGATCACCATGAAGCCCAGCGCGATCCAGTAATTGACGCCGGCGTCGATCGACAGCACGTCCGGAATGGTGAGGCCGATCTCGCCGCCGGTGAGGTCGGCGAACACCACCACGAAGTTCTGCAGGATCAGCACCGCCACCAGCGTGGTGAGGCCGAAATAGGGGCCGCGGACCCGCAGCGCCGGCAACGCGAGAATGAAGCCCGCGATCACCGCCGCCACTGCGCCGAGCGCGATGCAGGGATACATCGGCAGGCCGTAGTGGTTGTTGAGAATGCCGGCGGTGTAGGCGCCGGTGCCGATCAGGAAGGTCGGGCCGAAGTTCACTTCGCCGGCGAAGCCGAATAGCAGGTCCCACGACATCGCGAACACGCCGAAGTAATAGGCGACGGTCAGAAGGCCGAGAATGTAGCCGGACACGTACCACGGCAGCGTCGCCGCGATGACCACGAGGATCAGCGACACCCCGAACAGGGGCGACTTGAAAAAGCCCGTCATCTCAGCGTCTCCCCAGCAGGCCTTGTGGCCGGATATACATGACGATCACCAGCAGCAGCAGCGCCGGGATCGTCCGGTAGGCAGGCGAGATCATGTAGGCGGTGAAGGTCTCGAGATAGCCAACCACGAAGGCGGCGATCAGCGAGCCGGAGACGCTGCCGAGGCCGCCAAGCACCACGATCGAGAACGCGCTCGCGGTGAGGGGGCCGACGCTGTAGGAGCTGACGCCGAGGAACATGCCGAGCAGCACGCCGGCGATGCCCGCGAGTATGCCATAGATGATCCAGACCACGATATAGACGTTGGTCAGTTCGAAGCCGAGGATGGTCACGCCGCGCGGATTCATCGACGCGGCAAGCACCACCTTGCCGGTGCGGGTGCGATTGACCAGCACCCAGAGCAGCGCGATCACCAGACAGCAGACCGCGGCGGTGAACAGTTCATTGGCCGGAGTACGGACGCCGACGATATTGACCACGCCTTCGATGATCGGCAGTACGGTCTTGGCGTTGTTGGTGAAGAAATAGGCGATCGCTTCCTGGATCATGATGCCCCAGAGCAGCGTCGCGGTGAGGACGAAGATTTCCTTCTCCTCGTTCGGAATCTTGTTGGAGCGCTGGATCGGCTGCACCACGATGAAGTAGGTGGCGAGCGATAGCAGCGCCGCCACCGCGACGCCGACCAGCGCGCCGGAATAGCTGCCGAGCTGGAAAACGCTCGCCGCCGCCCAGGCCGCCACCGCAGCCGCCACCATGATGGCGCCGTGGGAGAGGTTCAACACACCGGACACACCGAAGATGAGCGTGAAGCCGGTCGCTCCGAGCGCATAAAGGGCGCTGATGGCGAAGCCATCGATCAGGATTTGTAAGCCAAGCATCTACACCAGCCGTAGCAGCTTTTCGCCGCGCCAATGGGGGATCGTGAGGGAGAGGAGGGAGCCTCCCGGGCAGAATGTCCGGGAGGCGACAGCACGATCAGTTCGCCGAAGAGAACTTGATGAAGCTCGGGAACTTCAGTTCGCTCTTGGCGACTTCCTTCGGCCAGACAGCAACCTGCTGACCGTTCTGCCATTGCAGGATCAGGCCGGTGATCAGGCCCTTGCCGTACTTGAGGCCGTGGGTGAACTTGTCCTCCTTGCCGTAGAACTGAACGCGGCCGATGGTACCCTCCCAATCGGTCTTTTCCAGTGCGGCCACCATCTTGTCGGCATCGGTCGAGCCGGCGCGCTTGATGGCATCGGCGATCATGTACACCTCGTCATAGGAGGTGTAGCCGGCATAGGAGGGATAATTGCCGAACTTCTTCTTGAAGTTCTCGGCGAACGGCACCGACTTCGGCGTCACAGCCACTCCCGGCCCGGAAACGCCCTGATACAGCACGCCGTCGGCGGCGTTGTTGGTGTCCTTGCCGAAGGTCGAGTTGGTGGCCTGCGAGGAGATGCCGAACATCGGGATTGGCACCTGCTGGTTCTTCCATTGCACCGTCGGTTGCACGCCGACATGGGAGATACCGGTGATGATCACATCCGGCTTGGAGGACTCGATCTTGTTGAAAATCGGGGTGAAGTCGGTGGTATCCGGCGAGAAGCGGATGTGATCCAGCACCTTCAGGCCGATCTTTGGCAGACATTCCTCGTAGCCGATGTCGAGCGGCTTGGTCCACGCCGCGTCCTCGCTCATGATGACGGCGGACTTCATCTTCTTGCCGTCGACGAGCAGGTCCTTCGCGGCGTCGCAGACCGACTGCGCCAGCGCGGCCGAGGTCAGATAGCCGTGGAAGGTGTATTTGTTCTTCTCGTAGTTGTCGTGGATGGCGCGTGTGATTTCGTTGGACGCGGCGCCTGGGGTGATCATCGGAGTCTTGAGCCGCGACGCCCACGGCTCCAGCGCCAGAACCACCTCGCTGATGTAGCTGGTGATCACCGCGTTGACCTTGTCCTCATTGACGGCGCGCTGGAAGGCGCGGACCGAGTCGGCGGAGGAGGAGTGATTGTCATAGGCGACGATCTGGATCTGGCGGCCGTCGACGCCACCCTTGGCGTTGATTTCCTCGGCGGCCATCTGCGCGGCCTGCGGAATCGAGGCGCCGGCGATGGCCTGCGCTTCAGCGATCACGCCGATCTTGATCGGCTCGGCCGCGTTGGCGGCGCTCAGGCTCAAGCCGACGGCAGCCGCGCTTGTTAAGAGCAGCGACCACGCGCTGCGGCGGAATGTGGTTGATGTCATGGTGTTTCCTCTTCGAACTGATTGAACTTTTATTGTTAAGTTTTCGATCTGTTCAGCGAGCACCCGGCGTGATGACTCAGCGTGAGAACCCGCGAGTAGGATGCGAACTATGCCCGACCGGTTGAAGAGGTCAACATTGCAGTGCAGCGTTGCGAAGCATAGACTTTCGATCGATATGCCTCTTTCTTTATGCTCACGGTTTCGCGATTTTCCGCGTCGTGATCAATATCTCGCCTGACTAGGAAGGAACCATCTCGTGAGCAAGCAGAACAAGACCTATCGGATCGCCGTCATTCCCGGCGACGGCATCGGCAAGGAGGTCGTTCCCGAAGGTCTGCGCGTGATTGAAGCCGCCGCCAAGAAACATGGCGTCCAGCTCCACTTCGATCATTTCGATTTCGCCTCGTGGGACTACTATGCCAAGCATCAGCAGATGATGCCGGACGACTGGAAGGACAAGATCGGATCCCACGACGCGATCTACTTCGGCGCGGTCGGCTGGCCCGAGAAGATTCCCGATCACATCTCGCTGTGGGGATCGCTGCTCAAGTTTCGCCGCGAGTTTGACCAGTATGTCAACTTGCGGCCGGTACGGCTGATGCCGGGCGTTCCGTCGCCGCTGGTCGGCCGCAAGCCCGGTGATATCGATTTCTGGGTGGTGCGCGAGAATACCGAAGGCGAGTATTCGTCGGTCGGCGGCCGCATGTTCCCGGATACCGAGCGCGAGTTCGTTACTCAGCAAACCGTGATGACGCGCACCGGCGTCGATCGCATCCTCAAATTCGCATTCGAGCTGGCGCAGTCACGTCCGAAGAAGCACCTGACGTCGGCGACCAAGTCGAACGGCATTTCCATCACGATGCCGTATTGGGACGAGCGCGTTGAGGCGATGGCGAAGAACTATCCCGGCGTGAAGTGGGACAAGTATCACATCGATATCCTGACCGCGCATTTCGTGCTGCATCCGGACTGGTTCGATGTCGTGGTCGGCTCCAATCTGTTCGGCGATATCCTGTCCGATCTCGGTCCGGCCTGCACCGGCACCATCGGCATCGCGCCGTCCGGCAACATCAACCCCACCGGCGATTTCCCGTCGGTGTTCGAGCCGGTGCACGGCTCGGCGCCGGACATCGCCGGGCAGGGCATTGCCAATCCGATCGGCATGATCTGGTCCGGCGCGATGATGCTCGAACATCTCGGCGAGAAGGTCGCGGCGAAGGCGATCGTCGATGCCATCGAACGCACATTGGCGGAGCGTACGCTGCGCACGCGCGATCTCGGCGGCAATGCCGATACCACGACCTGCGGCAAGGCCGTGGCCGAGATGGTGGAGTAAAGATAACGACGCTACGCAGTCGTAAAGACTATCAACTCCGTCATGGCCGGGCTTGTCCCGGCCATCCACGTCCTACTCGCAGAATGTTAGCAAGAACGTGGATGCCCGGCATAAAGCCGGGCATGACGGCTGAGGTGTACCCGATCACTCCGGTTTACTTCGCGACGCCCGCGACGGCGAGCACCGCATGCAGCAGCACGTTGGCGCCGGCGCTGCAATCGGCCTGGGTCGCATCCTCGAGTTCGTTGTGGCTGATGCCGTCCTTGCATGGCACGAAGATCATCGCCGCCGGTATGACGCTTGCGACGTTGCAGGCGTCGTGGCCCGCGCCCGAGGTGATGCGCCGATAGCTGTAGCCGAGTTCAGCGGCGGCCGTCTGCACCGCGTCCACCAGCTTGTTGTCGAAGATGGTCGGTGGCTTGCGCCAGATCTGGTCCAGCTTGATCTCGACCCGGCGACGCGCGGCGATCTCACTGAGTGCCGCGCGGATGTCGCGATCGAGCGCGTGCATCACCGCCGCATCGGGGCTGCGAACGTCGAGGGTGAAGGCGATCTCGCCGGGAATGACGTTGCGGGATGGATTGGCGATGACGGTCTCGCCGATGGTCGCCACCGCATGGGGGGCGTGCGCCAGCGCAATTTTCTCGATCGCCAGCACCAGTTCCGCGTGCGCCGACAGGGCGTCGCGCCGCAACGGCATCGGCGTGGTGCCGGCGTGGCTCTCGAAGCCGGTGATGTGGCCGTCATACCAGATGATGCCCTGGCCGCGATCGACCACGCCGATCGTCTTGCCTTCGGCCTCGAGCAGCGGCCCCTGTTCGATATGCAGTTCGAGGAACGCGCCGAGCTTGTGCTGTCCGACCGGCTCGCTGCCGCGATAGCCGATGTCGTCGAGCGCGTCCTTGACGGTGACGCCGGCGGCATCCTTGCGGCTCCAGATGTCGTCGGTGGTGTAGTCGCCGGCATAGGTCGCGGAGGCCATCATCGCCGGCGCAAAGCGCGAGCCTTCCTCGTTGGTCCAGTTGATGACGCAGAGCGGGGTTTCAGTCTCGATGCCGGCATCGTTCAGCGTGCGCACCACTTCGAGCGCCGCGAGCGTGCCGAGAATGCCGTCATATTTGCCGCCGGTCGGCTGGGTGTCGAGGTGCGAACCGATTCCGAGCGGAGGCTTCGACATGTCGCGGCCTTTGCGCAGGCCGAACATCGAGCCGAGCGCATCGACATGCACCTCCAGCCCCGCCGCTTCGCAAGCGTTGCGAAACCAGTCGCGAACCTGCTTGTCCTCCGCGCCTAACGTCAACCGCCGCACGCCGCCCTTGGCGGTGGCGCCGAATTGCGCCGTCTCGTGAATGGCACCCCACAGGCGGCCGGAATCGATTTGCAGATTGGACGGTTTGGCGCTCATGCGACGGCTCCGGATTTCGTGGGAGAGATGTTCGATTCATTGCCGCGCCATGGCGGAAGCGTCAACCGGTGGCGATGTGGCCGGCTGCAAATTCAGGATACGAACCGCGCTTTCTGTGCGAGTTGCACGGCAAGGTCGGCAACGAGTTCGATCGCCGCCGTGTCCGGCGAGGCGAGCCAGCTCGCCGAGAAGGTGAGCGGCGGCAGCAGCACGTCGGTCGCAAGCAGTTGCAGGCTGCCGTCCGCGATCTCGTTCTCGACGATAGCGCGCGGGATGACGGCAATGCCGAGGCCTTCGAGCGTCATGTGGATTACGGTCGCGAGCGAGGCGCTCGCATGCAAACGCATCGCCGGCAGGTCCGGACGATTGAACAGCGATCGCACCCACTCGTAAGGTTGGGTGCGGCGGGGAAAGGTGATGATCGGAAACTTCGCCAGATCGTCCGTCGTCAGCGGTTCTTTGCCGAGACCGAGCGAGGGGCTTGCAACAAAGCCGATCGGGTAATCGCCCAGCACGCGATTGCGGATGTTGGAAATCGACAGCGGCCCCATCAGGAACGCGAGTTCGATCTCCTGCGCCAGCAGGCGCGCGCGCAGGTTGGAAGTGATATCGACCTCGATTTCCAGCGACAGGTTGGGGTAGGTCTGGTTGACGCTCTTGATCAGTTGCGAGAGCCAGGTGTGGACGATGGTTTCGGCAACGCCGAGCCGCAGCACGCCGCGCATCTCGGTGCGATCGCTCACCGACGCCATCATCTCGGACCGCAGGCCGATCAGCTTTTCGGCATAGAGCATCAGGCGGCGGCCCGCCGGCGTCGGCGTTGCCGCGCGACGATCGCGCTTCAGCAGCCGCACGCCCATGTCGTCTTCGAGTTGCGCGATGCGTTGCGAGATCGCCGGCTGTGTGGTGTTGAGTTTTTGCGCCGCGCCGCGAAAGCTGCCGAGCGTCACGACCCAGAGGAAGGTTTCGATGGCTTTGAAATCGACCATAGGCCTCGCCCGGTTGGATAAATTCAATTTATCGATCTTGATTAGAAACCACGATTAGACATTATGTTAGACCTGTGTCCCATTTGCTGTCGAGAAAAACGGGGGACGCCAGGTGAGCAACGCAGCGCGAAAGCCTGAAGGCAGCGGGTCTGCCAACTCGACGAGTCTTGCGGCGCGTCTCGCCTGTCGCAACGGCAATGCCGAACAGACCGCAGGCGTCGCACCCGGCTACGTGCAAGGCAACCTCGCGATCCTGCCGGAGAAAGACGCCGCCGCGTTCCATCGCTTCTGCCAGCTCAATCCGAAGCCGTGTCCGATCATCGGCATCTCCGAGGTCGGCGATCCGCATATTTCCGCCCTCGGCGCCGATCTCGACATCCGCACCGACCTGCCGCGCTATCGCGTCTGGCGTGACGGTGTCGCGATCGAGGAACCGACCGACATCAAGGCGCATTGGCGCGATAATCTCGTGGCCTTCGTGATCGGCTGCTCGTTCTCGTTCGAGGAAGCGCTGATCGCCGACGACATTCCCATCCGTCATATCGAATGCGGCGTTCGGGTCCCGATGTATCGAACCAACATCACCTGCGCGCCGGCGGGACCGTTCGCCGGGCCGATGGTGGTGTCGATGCGGCCGCTGAAGCCGGCCGATGCCATTCGCGCGGTGCAGATCACCTCGCGCTATCCGTCGGTCCACGGCGCGCCGGTGCATCTCGGCCTGCCGCAGTCGATCGGCATCGCCGATATCATGAAGCCGGACTACGGCGATCCGGTGCCGATCCACGCCGACGAAATCCCGGTATTCTGGGCCTGCGGAGTGACGCCGCAGGCGGTCATCGCAGCCGCCAAGGTGCCGTTCGCCATCACGCATGCGCCCGGCCTGATGCTTGTCACCGATCTGAAAAACAAGCAGCTTGCCGTACTTTAATGCTTGGCCCGGACGTCAATCGATCCGAAGATAAGACGCCGAGACAATAATTCGTTCGAACAACAAATAATCGCTGGAGAGGAAACAACATGACCATCACGCGTCGAACCGTATTGCTGGGAGCGACCGCTTCCGCCGCGCTCTTGCCGCTCGCGGCCCGTGCCCAAACCAAGGAAGTGGTGATCGGCGTGATCTATCCGCTGTCCGGCGCCAGCGCGCAGATCGGCGTCGACGCGCAGCGCGCGTTCGAAACGGCGGCGGACATCATCAACAACAAATACGATTTCGATCTGCCGCTGGCGCGCGACGAAGGGCTGCCCGGTCTTGGCGGCGCGAAAATCCGCCTCGTGTTCGCCGACCATCAGGCCGACCCGCAGAAGGGCCGCGCCGAGGCCGAGCGTCTCATCACGCAGGAAAAGGTCTGCGCCATCATCGGCACCTATCAGAGCGCGGTGGCGGTCACCGTCAGCCAGATCTGCGAACGCTACCAGATACCGTTCCTCTCGGCCGACAACTCGTCGCCGAGCCTGCATCGCCGTGGTCTCAAGTTCTACTTCCGCGCCGCGCCGCATGACGAGATGTTCTCGAAGGCGATGTTCGACTTCTTCGACGCGCTGAAGAAGAAAGGCCAGAAGATCGAAACGCTGGCGCTGTTCCACGAGGACACCATCTTCGGCACCGACTCCGCCAACGCCCAGCTCGCACTGGCCAAGGAGCGCGGTTACAAGGTGGTCGCCGACATCAAGTACCGCGCCAACTCGCCGTCGCTCACCGCCGAGGTGCAGCAGCTCAAGGCGGCGAATGCCGACGTCTTGATGCCGTCGAGCTACACCACCGACGGCATTTTGCTGGTGAAGACCATGGCCGAACTCGGCTACAAGCCGAAAGCCATCGTGGCGCAGGACGCTGGCTTCTCCGAGAAGGCGCTGTATGACGCCGTCGGCGACAAGCTGGAAGGCGTGATTTCGCGCGGCAGTTTCTCGCTCGATCTCGCCAAGAAGCGGCCGATGGTCGGCGCGATCAACGAGATGTACAAGAAGCGCTCCGGCAAGGACTTCAACGACTATTCGTCGCGGCAGTTCATGGGCCTGATCGTGATGGCGGACGCCATCAATCGCGCCAAGTCGACCGATGGCGAGAAGATCCGCCAGGCGCTGGTCGCCACCAACATGCCGGGCGATCACACCATCATGCCGTGGAAGGACGTCAAGTTCGACGCGCAGGGCCAGAACGAGGACGCCGATCCCGTGCTGCTGCAATACGTCAACAAGACCTTCGTGACCATCTTCCCGCCGCAGGCGGCGGTGGCCGAAGCGATCTGGCCGATGAAGTAATGTGACGATGCTCCATCATCCCGCGATTCCGACTCAAAAGGCGGTCAACGAAATGGGGCAAATCCCAGTTTGACTCGTCATGGCCGGAATAAATCCGGCCATGACGGAAACAGGCTCACGCTCGGTCTGTTAGCGCGGCCCGGTCGATATGAATGCGTCCTTCGATCAGCTTCTTTAAGACAGCGAGCGGCAACGGAGCAATACACGTGACAGCCGAGACCATTATCCAGAGTCTGGCGAGCGGCCTCCTGATGGGCTTGCTCTACGGTCTCATCGCCGTCGGGCTATCGCTCATCTTCGGCCTGATGAACATCGTCAACTTCGCCCATGGCGAGTTCCTGATGTTGTCGATGTACGGCGCCTTCTTCCTGTTCGCCTTCTTCGCCATCGATCCCTTGCTGTCGATGCCTCTGGTGGCGGCCGCGATGTTTGTGTTCGGCGCGGCGATCTATCTTCTGATCGTCCGCTTCGCGATGCGGGCGAAGACCAATGTCGGCATGGTACAGATCTTCGCCACCTTCGGCCTCGCCATCGTGCTACGCGGTCTCGCGCAGTATTTCTTCACGCCCGACTATCGCAGCATCACGCACTCCTGGCTCGGCGGCAAAACCGTCTCGGTCTTCGGCATCTATCTGCCGGTGCCGCAACTGGTCGGCGCGGTGCTGGCGATCCTCGCCTTCGGCGCGCTGTACTTCTTCATCAAGCGCACCGACTTCGGCCGCGCGCTTGAGGCGACGCGTGAGGATGCCGGCGCGGTGGCACTGGTCGGCATCGACCAGAACCGCGTCTTCGCGCTCGGCTGGGGCCTCGGTTCGGCGCTGGTGGGGCTGGCCGGTGCGATCATGGCCACCTTCTTCTATATCTATCCGGATGTCGGCGCGTCGTTCGCGCTGATCGCCTATGTCGTGGTCGCGCTCGGCGGCTTCGGCAGCGTGTTCGGCGCCTTCGCCGGCGGCATCCTGGTCGGACTGGTGGAGGCGACGACGGCGCTCGTGATGCCGCCGTCGCTGAAAGCGGTCGGCATCTATGCGGTCTACTTGCTGGTGGTGTTCATTCGCCCGCGCGGGCTGTTCGGATCAATCTGATGCACGACGTCACCCACGCCAAACAACGCCGCCGCGACCTCATCCTCGCCGCCGTCTTTGTCGCGCTCGCGGCCTGCGTGCCGCTGTTCGTCAAGGACGTCTATGTCCAGAACATCATGGTGCTGACCCTGATGTATGCCGGGCTGTCGCAGAGCTGGAACATTCTCGGCGGCTATTGCGGCCAGATATCGCTCGGCCACGCGCTGTATTTCGGGCTAGGCGCCTATGTCACCGCGATCCTGCTCACCAAGTTCAATGTGCTGCCGTGGTTCGGGATGCTCACCGGCGGCATCATCTCGGCGCTGATCGCGCTGGCGCTGGGCTATCCGACCTTCCGGCTCGGCGGGCATTACTTCGCCATTGCCACCATCGTGATCGCGGAAATCGCCTATCTCCTGTTCCTCAATTGGGACTGGGCCGGAGCGGCGCTCGGCATCGACATCATGGTGCGCGAGGATAGCTGGGCGAAATTCCAGTTTACCCGCTCAAAGCTGCCATACTTCTACTTCGCGCTGTTCTTCGCCGCCGTCGCCTGGCTGGTCACCTGGTGGCTGGAAAACTCCAAGTGGGGTTATTGGTGGCGCGCGGTGAAGGACAATCCGGACGCGGCGGAGAGCCTCGGCGTCGTCGTGTTCAAATCGAAGATGGGGGCGGGGGCGATCTCGGCCTTCCTCACCGCCATCGGCGGCGCGTTCTACGCGATGTTCGTGTCCTACATCGATCCCGATGCGGTGATGAGCTTCCAGTTCTCGCTGCTGATCGCCTTGCCTGCCGTGCTCGGCGGCATCGGCACCTTGTGGGGGCCGGTGCTCGGCGCGGCGGTGCTGATCCCGGTCACCGAACTGACGCGTTCGTTCATTGGTGGCTCCGGCCGCGGCGTCGATCTCATTGTGTATGGCAGCTTGATCGTCATCGTGTCGCTGACCCGGCCGGATGGACTGCTCGGCCTGTTCTCGCGCAAGCGCAAGAAGGAGGCGGTGCAATGACGGCATTGCTGCAAACGCGCGGTGTCTGGCAGCGCTTTGGTGGCTTGGTCGCCAACAGCGACGTGTCGATCTCGGTCGGGCGTGGTGAGATCGTCGGCCTGATCGGTCCGAATGGCGCCGGCAAATCGACGCTGTTCAATCTGATCGCGGGCGTGCGGCCGCCGACGCAGGGCACCATCTGGCTCGATGGCGAGGACATCACCGCGACGCCGGCCACCGAGCGCTGCCGGCGCGGCATCGCGCGCACCTTTCAGGTGGTGAAGAGCTTCGAGACCATGACGGTGATCGATAACGTCATCGTCGGCGCGCTGGTGCGCACCACGGAGATGCGCGCGGCGCGGCGCAAGGCGTTCGAGGTGCTGGAATTCTGCGGCCTCGCCGCGCGCGCCGACGTGATGGCCTCTGAACTCATTCCCTCCGAAAAGCGGCGGCTGGAAGTGGCCCGCGCGCTGGCCACCGAGCCGAAGCTGCTGCTGCTCGACGAGGTGCTGACGGGCCTGACGCCGCTCGAGGCGCAAACCGGCGTCGAACTGGTGCGCCGCGTGCGGGAAACCGGCGTCACCGTGCTGATGGTCGAGCACGTCATGGAAATCGTCATGCCGCTGGTGGATCGCGCCATCGTGCTCGATCTCGGCAAGGTGCTGGTCGAGGGCAAGCCCGCCGACGTGGTTCGCGATCCGAAAGTCATTGCCGCATATCTAGGGGATCGCCATGCTGTCGGCGCGTGATCTGACCACCGCCTATGAAGGGCTCGTCGCGATCTCCGACGTCTCCATCGACGTCGCCAAGGGCGAGGTGGTTTGCGTTGCCGGCGCTAACGGCGCGGGCAAGTCGACCTTGCTGAAAACCATCGCCGGCGCGGTGCGGCCGCGCAGCGGCAGCGTGACGTTCGACGGCGCACGCATCGATGGCGTCGCGCAGCATCTGATCACCGCGCGTGGCATCGCCTTCGTGCCGGAAAACCGTCGGCTGTTTCCGAGCCTGACGGTGGACGACAACCTGCGGCTCGGCAGCTATCTCTATCGCGGCAAGGCGGATCGCGACGAACCGCTGGCACTGGTGTTCCAACTGTTTCCGCGCCTCAAGGAACGGCTCGATCAACTGGCCGGCACGCTGTCCGGCGGCGAGCAGCAGATGCTGGCGATCGGCCGCGCGCTGATGACGCGGCCGCGCTTGCTGATGCTGGACGAGCCGTCGCAAGGCATCATGCCGAAACTGGTGGACGAGATTTTTCAGGCGGTGCTGGAAATCCGCAAGACCGGCATGACGGTGCTGATCGTCGAGCAACGCATGGCGGAAGTGCTGGAAATCGCCGACCGCGCCTACATCCTGCAAACCGGCCGCGTGCAGATGCAGGGCCCGGCCGCCGACATCCGCACCAATCCCGACGTGCGCAAGGCGTATCTGGGATTGTAAGGTTAGCGGGAAACGCAGACCTCGTCATGGCCGGGCTTGTCCCGGCCATCCACGTTCTTTCTTCCAGAAGAGACCTTTAAGACGTGGATGGCCGGAATAAATCCGGCCATGACGGGGAGAGGTACTCGCTGAGGCAGGACGTTCGCGTTCTGCAAATGAGTGGGTCTATTCGTGTCCGTGCTCCGGCACCGAAAACCCGAACGCCGTGTTCAAATCCGCGATCTGTTGCGGCGAGAGGTAGCGCGGGTTCATGCCGCGCAGCAGCAGGTAGAGCTTCGCGGTTTCCTCCAACTCCTCGGTGGCGAACACCGCGGCTTCCAGCGAGTCCCCCGCGACCACCGGGCCGTGATTGGCGAGCAGCACCGAGGCGTATTTCCCGGCGAGACCCTTGATGGCGTCGGCCACTGCCGGATCGCCGGGACGGAAGTAGGGCACCAGCGCCGTGGGCCCGCAACGCATCAGATAGTAAGGCGTCATCGGCGGCAGCGCGGCGCGCGGGTCGATCTCCGGCAGCATCGATACCGCGACGCTGTGGGTGGAATGCAGATGCACCACGGCGCGGGCCGAGCCGCGCGTGTCATACAACGCCCGGTGCAGCGGGATTTCCTTGGTCGGCGGGTCGCCGCCGATCAACCGGTGGCCGGCGTCCAGCCGCGAGATGCGCGCCGGATCGAGGAAGCCGAGCGAGACGTTGGTTGGCGTCACCAGCCAGCCGCCGTCGTCGAGCCGCACGCTGATGTTGCCGGAGGAGCCCGGCGTCAGCCCGCGCTCGAACAGCGAGCGCCCGAAGCGGCAAATATCCTCGCGCAGTTTGGTTTCGGTCATGGTTGCATCCTTAACCCTGCATTTGTTCCATGCTTTGGCAGCGCGGCCAAGCCGTGATAGGCAGAAGGGAAACCAAAAAGGAAACGCATCATGGCCACCTCTGCGCAACGTATCGCCGTCATCGGGCTGGGCTCGATGGGGTTCGGGATGGCCACCTCGTTGTTGCGCGCGGGCTTTGCGGTGACCGGTTGTGACGTCTCTGCCGACAGCGTCGCGCGCTTCAAGACGGCCGGCGGAGAGGGCGCAACGACACCCGCCGAGGCGGTGCGCGATGCGGAGATCGTCGTCAGCGTCGTGGTCAACGCCGCGCAGACCGAGGCGGTTCTGTTCGGTGAGGACGGCGCGCTCGAGGCGATGGCGCCCGGTGCGGTGTTCGTCTCGGCCGCGACCATGGACCCCGAAATCGCCAGGCGTCTCGCCGCGCGGGTCGAGGCGAGCGGACGGCTCTATCTCGATGCGCCGATCAGCGGCGGCGCGCAGCGCGCGGCGCAAGGCGAGCTCACCATTCTGGCGTCGGGCAGCGCGGCGGCGTTCGCCAAGGCGCGGCCGGCGCTCGATGCGATGGCTTTGAGGCTCTACGAACTCGGCGACGCGCCGGGGCAGGGCTCCGCCTTCAAGATGATCAACCAACTATTGGCCGGCGTGCATATCGCCGCCGCGTCGGAAGCGATCAGCTTCGCGGCGAAGCAGGGACTCGACATCCGCAAGGTCTACGAAGTCATCACCGCGTCGGCCGGCAATTCGTGGATGTTCGAGAACCGCGTGCCGCATGTGCTGGAGGGCGATTACACGCCGCGCAGCGCCGTCGATATCTTTGTCAAGGATTTGGGCATCGTGCAGGACATGGCGCGCAATGCCAAGTTTCCGGTGCCGATGTCGGCCGCTGCCTTGCAGATGTTCCTGATGGCTTCCGCCGCAGGGATGGGCCGCGACGACGATATTGCTGTCGCCAAGATCTACGCGCAGGTGACCGGCGCGCCGCTGCCCGGTGCGCCGAAGCGCGATTGAGCGATATTTTCGAACGAGAAGAACACACAACATGCCTCGCTTCGCCGCCAACCTGACGATGATGTTCACCGAATGGCCGTTTCTCGACCGCTTCGACGCCGCGGCGGACGCCGGTTTCGACGCGGTTGAGTATCTTTTTCCCTACGACTTCGCGCCGGAGGATGTCGGCGACCGGCTGCGTCGCAACGGCCTGACGCAGGCGCTGTTCAATCTGCCGCCGGGCGACTGGAATACCGGCGAGCGCGGCTTCGCGGCACGGCCGGATTGTTTCGCGCAATTGCAGGAGAGCGTGCGCACCGCCTTGCCTTACGCGGCGGCCACCGGCGTGAAGCGGCTGCACCTGATGGCAGGCATCGCCGATCGCCGTGACGCGCAGGCGGTGGCCGCGTTTCGTCGCTCCGTCGCGTGGGTCGCGGAAGAACTCGGCCGCCACGGCATCGATACCTTGATCGAGCCGATCAATCCGCGCGACGTGCCTGGCTATTTCCTCAACGATTTTGCTTTCGCACGCGATCTGATCGCGGAATTGAATCACCCGAACCTCAAACTGCAATTCGACATCTATCACTGCCAGATCATTCACGGCGACGTGACGGTGCGGCTGCGCGCGATGATGCCGATGATCGGTCATATCCAGATCGCCAGCGTGCCGTCGCGCAATGAGCCCGGCAGCGAGGAATTGAATGATCCATTCCTGTTCGACGAACTGGATCGGCTCGGCTATCGTGGTTTCGTTGGCTGCGAATATCGCCCGCGCGGCAAGACCGAGGCTGGTCTCGGCTGGTTCGCGCGTTACGCAAAACCACGCGGAGCGAAGTCGTGAATCTGGCGCTGGGCTGCATCGCCGACGACTACACCGGGGCGTCGGACCTCGCCAACACGTTGACGCGCTGTGGCCTGCGCACTGTGCAGACCATCGGCGTGCCGGCCGATGGCTTTCCATTGCCGGAAGTCGATGCGGTGGTCGTGTCGCTGAAAAGCCGCTCCATCGCTGCGGCTGACGCAGTTGCCGCCTCCCGCGCCGCAGAGCGCTGGCTGCGGGGGCGCGGTGCGGCGCATGTGCTGTTCAAGATCTGCTCGACCTTCGATTCCACCGATGCCGGCAATATCGGCCCGGTGATGGACGCGCTGCAAGCGGATTCCGGCGATGCCATCGTGCTGGTGACGCCGGCGTTCCCCGGCACCGCGCGCACCGTCTATCAGGGCAACCTGTTCGTCGGCGCCGTGCCGCTCAACGAAAGCCCGCTCAAGGATCATCCGCTCAATCCGATGCGCGACGCCAATCTGGTGCGCGTGCTGGGGCGGCAGAGCAAATCGCGGATCGGCCTTGTCGATCTGGCGACGGTGGCGCGCGGTGCGGATGCTATCCGTGAGCGGCTGTCAAAACTGGCGGGCGAAGGGGTGCGCGCCGCAATTGTCGATGCCGTGTTCGATACCGATCTTGAGACGATCGGTCAGGCGGCGCTGGTGCATCGGCTGTCGGTCGGTGCCTCCGGTCTTGGTCTCGGACTGGCGCGCGGGCTGGTCGCCGCGGGCCGGGTGCGCGGCGGCGATGCGATGGCAGATGCCGGGCAACGCGAGATCGGTGGCGCGGCCGCCTGTCTCGCCGGAAGCTGTTCGCAGGCGACGCTGGGGCAGATCGCCGAGGCGGAGCGGGTGATGCCGGTGCTGCGGCTCGATCCGGAAAGGCTTATCGCGGAGGCCGCGGAGGTTGAGCGGGCGGTGAGGTGGGCCCGTGAGCGGCTTCCCGCCGGGCCGGTCCTGATTGCCAGCAGCGCCACCGCGGACCAGGTCGCCGCCGTACAGCGCCGCCACGGCCGCGACGCAGCCGGCCACGCCATCGAACAGGCGATGGCCTCGATTGCGGAAGCGCTGGTGCAGGCCGGTGTCCGCAGGCTGGTGATCGCTGGCGGCGAGACCTCGGGCGCGGCGGTGGACCGGCTCGGTCTGCCCGGCTTCCTGGTCGGGCCGGAAATCGCGCCGGGGGTCCCGGTGCTCCGTGCTGTGGGCGGAGGGCAGGGTCACATGCTGCTGGCGCTCAAATCAGGCAATTTCGGCGGTCCGGCCTTCTTCAGTGACGCGCTCAGCCTGATGCGGTGACATTGAGCCAAAATCGAGGTATTTGGATGAGGCCGGTTCGTATTGCCGGGCTGTGATGCGCGGCCTTCGGCGGCACGAGATCGGCTTTCAACGCTTCGTGATGGCTCATCACCACCTCTTCGGGAGGCGCGCGCTGTGGTCGTCTGCTAAAAGCCCGGACCTGCCCGCCGTTGATTGCAAGGTGTTGACGAAGAGGATCGCCGCTTAATGGTCTCGCTGGTTCGGATCGCACTGAGCCGCCCTTACACCTTCGTGGTACTGGCGCTGCTGCTGCTCATCGTCGGCCCCCTGGCGGCGCTGCGCACTCCGACCGATATCTTTCCGGAAATCCGCATTCCCGTGATCGGCGTGGTCTGGTCCTATACCGGCCTGCCGCCGGACCAGATGGCGGGCCGGATCACCACCCCGTTCCAGCGGGCGCTGACCACCACCGTCAACGATATCGAGCACATCGTCGCCAATTCCTATAACGGCGTCGGCATCATCAAGATTTTCTTCCAGCCCAATGTCGATATCCGCACCGCCAACGCCCAGGTGACGGCGATCGCGCAGACCATGATCAAGCAGTTGCCGCCCGGTGCGACACCGCCCTTGATCCTCAACTACAGCGCCTCGACGGTGCCGATCATCCAGGTCGCGCTGGCCGGCGAGGGGCTGACCGAGCAGAACCTGTTCGACATCGCCACCAACCAGTTGCGAACGCCGCTGGTGACCGTGCCGGGCGCGGCGATCCCGTGGCCGTTCGGCGGCAAGCAGCGGCAGATCCGGATCGATCTCGACCCGGTGGCGATGCAGTCACGCGGTCTGTCCGCGCAGGATGTCGCCAACGCGCTGGCGGCGCAGAACCTGATCACGCCGGTCGGCACCCAGAAGATCGGGCAGTTCGAATATGTCATTCAGCTCAACAACTCGCCGCTGAAGATCGAGGAGCTCGGCAATCTGCCGATCAAGACGGTGAACGGCGCGATGGTCTATATCCGCGACGTCGGGCATGTGCTGGACGGCAACTCGCCACAGACCAATATCGTGCATGTCGACGGCGGCCGTTCCGTCCTGATGATGGTGCTGAAGGCGGGCTCGGTCTCCACGCTCGACATCATCAGCGGCATCAAGAAAAAGATCGTCGAGGTGCGCGACACGCTTCCGGAATCGCTCAAGATCGGCCTGCTCGGCGACCAGTCGGTGTTCGTGCGCGGCGCCATCCTCGGGGTCGCGACGGAAGGTCTGATCGCCGCGCTCCTGACCAGCCTGATGATCCTGCTGTTCCTCGGAAGCTGGCGCTCCACGCTGATCATCGCGATCTCCATCCCGCTATCGGTGCTCGGCGCCATCATCATGCTGGCGCTGGTCGGCGAGACGCTGAACATCATGACGCTCGGCGGCCTTGCGCTGGCCGTCGGCATCCTGGTCGACGACGCCACCGTGACCATCGAGAACATCAACTGGCATCTCGAACAGGGCAAGGATGTCGAGCCCGCCATTCTCGATGGCGCGCAGCAGATCGTGACCCCGGCATTCGTCTCGCTGCTCTGTATCTGCATCGTGTTCGTGCCGATGTTCTTCCTCACGGGTGTGTCGCGCTTCCTGTTCGTGCCGATGGCGCTGTCGGTGATGTTCGCGATGACGTGGTCTTTCATCCTGTCGCGCACCCTGGTGCCGACCATGGCGAAGTACCTGCTCAACCCGCACGTCCATCACGAGGGTGAGAAGCCCGCGACCCGCAATCCGCTGGCGCGCTTCCAGCGCGCGTTCGAACGTGCTTTCGAGCGGCTGCGCGCGACCTATCGCGGGACGCTGGCGCTGGCGCTCGACCATCGTCGCACCTTCGTGGTCGGCTTTCTCGGCTGCATCGCATTGTCGTTCCTGCTGGTGCCGTTCCTGGGGCGCAACTTCTTCCCGTCGGTGGACACCGGTCAGATGCTGATCCATGTCCGTCAGCAGGTCGGAACGCGCGTGGAGGAAGCGGCCGCGCGCCTTGCGGACGTGCAGCGCGTGATCCGTCAGGTGATCCCGCCGCATGAGATCGACACCATCGCCGACAATGTCGGCATGCCGGTCAGCGGCATCAACATGACCTATAACAACACCGGCGTGATCGGCACGCAGGACGGCGACATTCAGATCAAGCTGCGCGAGGGGCACCGTCCGACGGAGGAATACATCCGTGCGCTGCGTGAGAAGCTTCCGCGCGCGTTTCCGGGCATGTCGTTTGCGTTCCTGCCCGCCGACATCGTCAGCCAGATCCTGAATTTCGGCGCGCCGGCGCCGATCGATCTTCAGATTCGCGGCGCGAACGAGGAAGCCAATTTCAAGTATGCCAACGATCTGTTGCGGCGCATCCGCCTGATTCCGGGCGTCGCCGACGCGCGGATTCAGCAATCGCCCAACAATCCCGGGTTCAATGTCGATATCGACCGGACCCGCGCCCAGTATGTCGGCCTCACCGCGCGCGACGTCACCAACAGCCTTGTGGTGAATCTCGCCGGCAGCTCGCAGGTCGCGCCGACGTTCTTCCTCAACCCGGACAATGGGGTGTCCTACAACATCGTGATGCAGACGCCGCAGTACCAGATCGACTCGCTGAGCAAGCTGCAGACGTTGCCGATCTCCGCGACCGGGACCGATACGCCGCGCATTCTCGGCGGCATCGCCGACATCTCGCGCACGGCTTCGAATGCCGTGGTGTCGCAATACGACATTCAGTCGATGGTGCAGATCTATGCGACGACGCAAGGCCGCGATCTCGGCGCGGTTGCCGCCGATATCCAGAAGATGATCGCCGAAACCGCCAAGGATGTGCCGCGCGGCAGTTCGGTGGTGCTGTTGGGACAGGTCGATACCATGAACAAGGCCTTTTCCGGCCTGCTGTTCGGGCTGCTTGGCGCCATCGTCCTGATCTACCTGCTGATCGTCGTCAACTTCCAGTCGTGGTCTGACCCATTCGTGATCGTGATGGCATTGCCGGCCGCGCTCGCAGGCATCATCTGGATGCTGTTCGTGACGCACACCACCTTGTCGGTCCCGGCGCTCACGGGAGCCATCATGTGCATGGGCGTCGCCACGGCGAACAGCGTGCTGGTGATCAGTTTCGCGCGAGAGGTGTATGAAGCGACGGGCGATCCGGTGAAGGCCGCGCTCGAAGCCGGCTTCGTCCGTTTCCGCCCGGTGCTGATGACGGCGCTGGCGATGATCATCGGCATGGCGCCGATGGCGCTCGGCCTCGGCGAGGGCGGCGAACAGAACGCGCCGCTCGGCCGCGCCGTGATCGGCGGCCTGATCTTTGCGACATTTGCAACCTTGATATTTGTACCGGTGGTTTTCAGCATGGTTCATAAGCGACAGCCGGCTGCGGCGGCGAATGCATCGGAGATGGCGTATGCCCACTGAACACGATGCAATCCAGAATGAAGCGAAGGTCGCGCCCCGCAAGCTGGGCATTCTCGGCCTGGTCGTTGCCGGCGCGGCGGCGCTGCTTGTCACCACCGGCATCATGTCGCGGGAGCGCAGCAGTGCGGATCTGCGCACCTGGACCGACGAGCAGGCCGTTCCGACGGTGGCGGTGGCGGCGCCGAGTTCGGCGGAACTGAGCGCGACCCTCGAATTGCCGGGACGTCTGGAAGCGTATTCCCGGGCGCCGATTTACGCCCGCGTCAGCGGTTACGTGAAAGGCTGGTACGTCGATATCGGCGCGCAGGTGAAGGCGGGGCAGTTATTGGCCGATATCGAGGCACCGGATCTCGATCAGCAGCTGGTGCAGGCGCGGGCCGATCTCGCGAGCCAGCAGGCCAGCGCCGAACTGTCGGCGGCGACGCTGGAGCGGCGCAAGACGCTGCTGTCGTCGAACTTCGTCTCCAAGCAGGAAATCGACGAGAAGACGGCTGACCTCGCCAATAAGCGCGCGGCCGTCAAATCCGGACAGGCCAATGTCGATCGTCTCGAAGCCTTGACCGGCTACAAGAAGATCGTCGCGCCGTTCGACGGCGTGGTGACCGCCCGCAATACCGACGTCGGCGCGCTGATCAATGCCGGTGCCTCCAGCGGTCCGCCGATGTTCGTCGTCTCCGATATCAAGAAGCTGCGCGTCTATGTCGACGTGCCGCAGAGTTACGTTCCCTCGATCCGGATCGGCGCCAAGGCCGAGATCTCGATGCCGGGCTATGCGGATCGAACGTTCCCGGCGACGATGGAATCCTCGTCGCAGTCCGTCGATGCCGCGACCGGAACCACGCGGATGCAGCTTGCGCTCGACAATGCCGGCGGCCAGCTGATGCCGGGAAGCTATGCCAATGTGAGGCTCAGCCTCGATCGGTCCGCGGCGCCGCTGCATATTCCGGCGAGCGCGCTGATCTTCGATCGCAACGGTTTGCGGGTCGCCACCGTGAACGCCGAAGATCGGATCGTGTTCAAGACCGTGGTGATCGCCCGCGATCTCGGCAAGACCATCGAACTGGCGTCGGGTCTGGCCGCCAGTGATCGCGTTGTCGTTGCGCCGCCCGACGGCATTCTCGACGGCGACAAGGTGCGCGTCGCGGGGCAGGAGAGGAGCACCAAGCCGGCGACGGCCTCGCGGGCGCAGGACGAGAAGAGCTGACGGCGTCTGCTTGCGTCAGAGCAGGAAGATCGAGCGCTGGGCGCCAACTTCCGCGAAAATAAAATCGGAGACGGCACGCACCCGGCTCAACTGGCGCATGTCGACGTGGGTGATGATCCAGTAGCTGCGCTGGAATGCGGTCCCCGGCAGCACGATCTGCAATTCGGGATCGGCCTGCGCGGCGTAGTCGTGCAGGATGCCGATGCCGGCGCCGCCGCGCACTGTTTCGAGCTGCCCGACCGCCCCGGAGCATTCCAGCCGGCTGTAGTTCGGTCCATACAGCTCCGGCATGAAGTGGAGCTGATCGGCGAACACCAGATCCTGCACATAGGTGATGAGGCAATGCCGCTCGAGATCGGCGACGGTCTGCGGCGCGCCGTGCTCGGCGAGGTAAGTCTTGGCCGCGTAGAAATGCAGCGAATAATCGGTGAGCTTGCGGACGGTGAGGCGGCCTTCCTCCGGCCGCGCGATGGTGATGGCGATGTCCGCCTCCCGCTTGGAGAGCGAGAAGGTGCGCGACATCGGCACCATCTGGATCGTCAGCGAGGGATATTTGCGCTTCAGCTTGCCGAGCCGCGCGCAGAGGAACAGGGCCGTGAAACCGTCGGGCGCCGCGACCCGCACGGTGCCGGAGAGTTCGACATCGGATTGCGAGAGATCGCCCTGCGCGCGCAGCAGCTGGGCTTCGACCTCCTCGGCGGCGGCATAGAGCCGGTCGCCGGCGGAGGTGAGCACGCAGCCGGTGGTCTGGCGGTCGAACAGCCGCACCCCGAGCGCCTTCTCCAGCGCGCCGATCTTACGGCTGACGGTGCCGTGGTCGATCCTGAGTTGCCGCGCCGCCGCGAGAAACTGCCCTGCGCGCGCCACGCTCAGGAAGACCCGGATGTTGTCCCAGTCCATGCGCGTATCCGCGTTCTGTTCTGTATTCCTGCACACATGAACCGAAGTTATCCTCCGTCATGTGCCAAAATGCCAGTGCTTAGTTGACGCCGTGAAGGGGCTGGTGGACGCGATGCATTCAAACGGATCGGGCTTTATGCCGGGCATCCACGTCTTGAAGCATTGCGGGTCCAAAGGCGGGGATCACCGGGACAAGCCCGGCCACGACGAAGATGTGACTCAATTTAACCTGGCCACTCTGTCTTACATGGGCCGCCACTCCAGAATGCCGTCCGCGGCGGTCGAAATCTCGCCGAGCCCCCCGACCGGGGTGTGGTCAAGATCGGTGAGATAGGCCAGCGTCCGGGCGTCGCTGGCCGGGACGCGGGCGAGGGCGCGGGCATTGTCATTGGTCCGCAGCATGACGACGCCGTGTTCCGCCGCGCCGCCGCGCCCGTAGATCACGGTAAAGCTCTCGACCTTGCCGCTGCCGCTGGCTGCCGTCACGAACAGCGGCGCCGCTTGCCGGTGCCGATCGGCCTCGGCCTGGACGCTGGTGTCCTGCGCGAGCGCGGCAGGGGGCGCTTGCGTCGACAGGACCAGCGCATGGTGCTTGGTGACGAAGCCGCCCTGGCCGTACAGCAGGCCGAGCGTGCCGCCGCGGCGCAGCTGGCGCACCATCGCGCAGGCGGCATGGGCCATGTAGGCGTTGAGCGGCGCGCCGAAGAAGGTCAGACCGCCGGTCACCGTGGGTTGGACGTCGGGCCCGAGCTTGAGCGTGCGCCGCGCCATCTTGGGCACGGTGGGAAAGCAGCTGTAGAGCTCCATGGCGTCGAACGCCGTTCCGTCGCCTTCCACCATGTCCATCACCGTTCTCAGCACCGCATTCTGGGCGTGGCTCTGGTGAAACTGGTCGCGCTCCAGATAATCGCGCGGCTCCTCTGCCGAGGCGCCGCCCCAGACATGGATCAGCCGGTCTTCGGCAATACCGGCCGCACGGGCCTTGGCGAGGCTCGTCAGCAGGATCGCGGCGCTCTGATTGACCGAGGGATTGGCCACCATCAGCTTGGTGTAGGGCCACGCGATCAGGCGATTGTCCGGCGTCGGCGTGACGATCTCCTGCGCTGGCACGGCGCGCTTCATCCACGCATTGGGATTTTGCGCGGCCACGCGGGAATAGACCGCCCACAGATTGCCGGATTCCGTCAGCGCCTCGCGCGGGGTCTGCCCCCAATGCGCGGACGAAGCGGCCTCGTAGAGCGGATAGACCGTCACCGGCTTGGCGACGCCGAGGGTAGTCGCCATCGGCTTCTGGAAGCTGGCGCTGCGTGGCGACACCGGCGCGTCATGCGCGAATGGGGTCCAGGGCAGGCTGATCCCGGCGCGCTCCGCCTTGGTGACGGTGCCTTGCGCTTCCGCGCCGCAGACCGCCGCGACCTCGCATTCGCCACGCGCGATCCGCTTGGCCGCCTCGTGAATGTAGCGGACCGGGCTCTCGCCGCCGACCGGGCCGTACACGGCATGGGTAGGCGAAATGCCGAGCCGCGCGCTCAGCAAGGCGGCGGGATCGGAATAGCGCCAGCTCAGGAAATTGATGATATCGAGCGACTGGATGTCCGAAAGCAGGCTGCCGCCGCTATCGCGTTCCGCGTTGCGAAGCGCGGCGACCATCATGTCGATCGGTTCCAGCCCTGCGGTCAGCTCCTGCGGATGATCGGAGATTTCGCCGACGCCGACGATGACGGGCGTGCGATCGGGAGCGGAGGACGATGGACGGTTCATGGGCTTGCGCGATTCCTGACAAGTAATGTGTAAACCTTGAGATCGCCTCCGGCGCGGCGGGCGGCCGGCGGCGACGCGGACTCCTTGCGATCAATGCTTGAACGCTGGATAATATTCAATCCGTACGCTCCCTCGAATTTGCAGGTCTGCATTGGCCAAGTGGGACTTAAGCGTCATCGAGCAGGCATTCGCCGGAGCCGCCGTCGACGGCTCGTCCTGGAACGGCGCGCTTGAGATCGCGGTGGAGCAAACCGGCAGCTACGGCGCCATTCTGCTCAACACCAACGGCAAGTTGCTGCCGGGCAGTCCCATGACCGAGCGCATGAAGCCCTCGGCCGAGTGTTATTTCCGGGACGAATGGTATCTGCGCGACGAGCGCTTTCGCGGCATCTCGATCATGATGCGCAATGGCGTCTGCGATGATCTCGAGATCATGGACAGTGACGTTATCAAGCGGCATCCCTACTATCAGGAATTCCTGGCGCCGTTCGGCCTGCGTAGTTTCGCCGGCGTGCGCATGGCAACCGACAGGGACACCTGGTGCCTGTCGCTGCAACGAGGCATCACCGACGACCTCTACTCCCGCGACGAGAAGCGGAAGCTTGCCAAGCTCTCGGAAAGCCTGTCGAGCGCTGCGACTGTGGCACAGGCGCTCGGTTTCGCCGCCACCGACGCCGCGATGGAGGCGTTCGAGGTCAGCGGGACCGGCATCCTGCTCTTGAACTGGCGCGGCGAAATCGCTCGCGTCAATCGCGCGGCCGAGCGGATGCTCGGCCATGGCGTCCGCATCGCCGGGCGACGGCTGGTGACCACTGACACCGCGGCGACGGATCAGCTCGACCGCGCGCTGCACCGCCTGCTGTGGCTGCCGAGCCAAGCGGCGCTGTCGCCGCCGATGGCATTGACCCGGCAGGATCGCTTGCCGCTGCTGGCCTATCCGCTGAAGCTCGCCAGCCTCACGGCGAACCCGTTCGCGGAGGCGAAGGCATTGGTAGTTCTGGTCGATCCCACCACGCGGCCGCGGCCGCCGGAAGCCACCTTGCGCGACGTGTTCGGGCTGACCGCCGCCGAGGCACGGCTGGCAGCCCGGCTTGCGGCAGGCGAGGCACTCGAGGCGATCGCCGACGACTTGAACATTACCAAGGAGACGGCGCGCTTCCATCTCAAGCACGTGTTCGCGAAAACCGGCGTGCGCCGGCAGGCGGAGCTGGTGGCGGTGTTTGCGCGCTTGCTGTCGCGCCCCGAGGCGCCGTAACGCCGCGTTGCCGTGCAGGGCCGGGCGACGGCGACTACAATGCGTTGCCGTTCGCGTCCCGTGCGAATGCTCAGGAATGCCGGTTCGCCGGCGCGAGGTCGATCAGGCCGAGTTCGACCAGCGTGCGATGAAAGCGGCGTTTGCGTTCTGAGTGCGCGGCAAAATAGCTGCTGCCGCATTGCTCCATCAGGCTTGCGCGCGTTGCGAAGACCGGATCGAGCGGCAGCCCCGCGGCCTGAAGCGCGACGGTGCCCAGAAACGCGATGTCGAGATCCGGACCGCGGCCGGCGGCGAGCGTGGATTGGTCGTCATTCAGCATTTCGATCGCATAGAAGGTCTGGAACTGACGCCGCTCGTCGGTCGGCAACTGCTGTCGCGCTTCGATCCGTCGCGTCATTACCGGCTGATGATCGCCGTAGTGAACGACGAGGGTGGGGCGCTCGGGATGACGTGCGGCCAACTCCGCCTTCAACTGCGCCCAGGTGGAAGCGGTCTCGACCAGACGTGCATAATATTCGGCGTAGGTGGCGTCGGGAAAACTCTCGAGCGCGAAGGCGCGCTGGGTCTCGAATTGTCCCGGCGGGACCCGACGGCGGTGGTGCGGACCATGATTGTAGTTGGTCAGGAGGTCCAGGAAGCGCGGGGCTGGATCGCGGGCGATCGCGGCTGTGTGAATGTCGAGGGCGGCTTTCAGGAATTCGCTGTCGGAATGGGTCACCTCGAAGCGGTCGACATCGAACGGGGGCGGAAGGTCGTCGGTGAAGATGCGGTCGCGCATCCCGATGGAGCGATAGAAATTGTCGTAGTTGAGGAAGTTGCGGCGGCAGCTTGAGATCAGTGTCGTTGCATAGCCGAGGGCATCAAGCGTGCGCGGCAGGCTGTGATGGAAGCAGCCGGCGCCGCGCTCGAACAGGAAATAGCCATTCGAACCGAAGCTGGCGCTTGAGAGGCCGGTCAGCAGACTGAATTCGGATTGCCATGACCCACCGCCGAAAATATCGACATTGAGCCGCCCGTGCATGCCGCGCGGTGGCGTCAGGAAGTTTTCCACCAGTGGCCCGACCGGCAGGCCATAGAGGCGGGGATCGAAGATCGATTCATGCTGAATGATGACGATGTCGGGATAGCGTGACCGCCGGGCGGGCCGCGCTGGAAGCAGCGGCAGCGGATCGTCGGCGATGTCGTCGAGCGTAAAGCCGGTGAATTGGCGCCAGGATCGCGGATCGAGCAGCGACGCGACGAAAGCTGAGAAAAAGCACCGGGGCTGCGCCGCGATCCGCTGCAAGGCCGCGGCGCCGCCGCTTGAGCGATAGGCCAGCGCCAGACCCAGCGTCGCCAGGCAGAGCAGAACGGCCTGCCAGAGCGGTGCGAGCGCGAAGCTGTGTACATACAGGATCGTTGCCACCGCGAGCGCAATCAGCGCGGCAAGGCCGGCGACAGCCGCCGCGACCGCGAACGGATATTGCACGATGAAGAACGGAACGGTGCCGGCCGCCAGCAGCGGCAGATCGGTCACGGTCAGCTTCAGTCCGCTGTGGGCATATTTCAGACTCGATGCGCCATGAATGGCGCTGATGGCGATCAGCGCCAGAGCGATGGATCGGGCCACGTCGCCGGTGAGGGGCATCAGCGCCGCAATCAGGAAACAGAGTGAGGCGACCGCCAGTTTCAGGTGCGCGAGGGAACGCTCGGCGTTCCAGACAACGCCCGCGGTCGCCAGACCTATCGTTGTCAGCAGCATCACGATGGCAGCAGGGTCGGGGTTCGATTCTGTCATTGCTACACAATTATGACAGAAAGCGACAGCCGCGACGTATGCCGCGGCTGACTGGCCTACGGATCAGGACTCCCGTCGTGGGGCAAGACCGCGCGACTAGAACGCCGTATAGCCACCGTCGATCACGAAGCAGTCAGCGGTGTGATAGGCCGAGGCTTGGCTCATCAGGTAGACGGCGATGCCGCCGAAATCCGATGGTTCGCCGAAACGGCGCATCGGAATGCGCGGCATCACATTGCCGACGAACTTGTCGTTCGCCATGATGCCGGCGGTCATGTCACTCTTGATCCAGCCCGGCAGGATCGCGTTCGCGGTGATGCCGTAGCGTGCCTCCTCGACGGCGAGGGCGCGGACCAGCGCGTTGATCGCCGCTTTGGTCGCGGCATAGTGCTCGTTGCGCGCGGTGCCGAACAGCGAAGCGAGGCTGGATGTCGCGACCAGGCGGCCGAAGGCATCGCCGTTGCCTGCACGCTCAACCATGTGGCGGGCCGCGGCCTGAAAGACATGGAAGACGCCGTCGAGATTGGTCGCAAACATGGTGCGCCACTGTTCTTCGGTGCGGTCGATGAAGGCATGACGGCCCCCGCCGCCGATGCCGGCATTGGCGAAACAGCCGTCGACGCGCCCGAATTTCCGCAGCGTGGAATCCATCGCGCTCTTCACGGAGGCCGCGCTGGTCACGTCGCAGACCTGCGTGTCGATCTCGCCTTTCGTGCCCGCCATGCTGGCGGCTGCGGATTTGTTCTTGTCGGCATTGCGGCCCCAGATCGACACATGGCAGCCGGCGGCGGCGAGCGCCTGCGCCATGCCGAGACCGATACCGCCGTTGCCGCCGGTGATGACTGCCACGCGTCCGCTGAGATCAAAAATCGACATCGGTCACCCTGCCTTGTCTTGCGTTGTCCTGCTGTGCCCCGCATTCGCGGATCATGATGTTTTCGGTCCTGACCATGGACAACCGCGGATTAAAAATCAAATATGGCGGCCATACTTCAATCAGGAATTCGCGCGGGGCCGGCCCGATCGTCGGAGGCCGGGCGCAGCCTAAGAGGATCCCATGCAGTTCAAGCACGTAACGCTCGCATTCGACGGCGCGGTCGCTGTCCTTACGCTCGATCATCAGGAGGTGATGAACGCGGTTTCGATCGACATGCTGGGCGGTCTGGCCGAAGCGCTCGACGCCATCGAGGATCGGCGAAGCGAGGTGCGCTGCCTGGTCATCACCGGCGCGGGGCGCGCTTTCTGCACCGGCGCCAACCTGCAGGGGCGCAACAACGCCCAGCCGGGCAGCCGGCGCAATGCGGGCGGTGCGCTGGAAACCGCGTTCCATCCATTCCTGCGGCGGCTGCGCAATCTGCACTGTCCCATCGTGACCGCGGTCAACGGCCCCGCCGCCGGAGCCGGCATGAGCTTCGCACTGATGGGCGACATGATCCTGTGCGCGCGCTCGTCGTATTTCCTGCAGGCGTTCCGCCGCATCGGACTGGTGCCGGATTGCGGCTCGACGTGGCTGTTGCCGCGCCTGGTCGGCAAGGCGAGGGCGGTGGAGCTCTCGCTGATGGGCGAAAAGCTGCCGGCGGAAAAGGCGCTGGAGTGGGGACTCGTCAATCGCGTCCACGACGACGCCGCGCTGATGGACGAGGCAATGAAGCTTGCTCATGAACTCGCCAACGGTCCGACCATCGCACTCTCGCTGATCCGCAAGCTCTACTGGGACAGTCCGGAAAATTCCTATGAGGAGCAGCTCAACCTGGAGTTCCAGTGTCAGCGCATCGCTGGCGCGGCCGAGGATTTCAAGGAAGGCGTCACCGCGTTTCTCGAGAAGCGGCCCGCCAAATTCCAGGGCAAGTAGCCGTTGAGCGAGAGTTTCGAAGCCGGCCTCGCGCGCTGCGTCACCTCATGGTGCGACGGCGCGACGGGAATCGCTGGCGCCTCCCGGCTGTCGGGCGGCGCCAGCCAGGAGACGTGGTCGTTCGACATCGTGCATCCCGACGGCAATATCGGCGCGATCCTGCGGCGTGCGCCCGCGGGTTACGGCGCCGCCCCGGAGCGCGCGGCCGGCCTCGATGCCGAAGCGGTTCTCATGCAGCGCGCCCATGCGGCAGGAATCCCGTCGCCCCCCGTCCTGCATGTCCTGCAGCCGGCCGAGGAACTCGGCACCGGTTTCATCATGGGACGCATCGCGGGCGAAACCATCCCGCGCAAGATTCTCCGCGACGAGATCTTTGCCGCGGTACGCCCGAAACTGGCGCGGCAGCTTGGGGGCGTGCTGTGCAAAATCCATCGGCTGGACCCCGCCGGCTTGCCACAACTTCGCCGCATGAATCCCGCGACGGAAATCGCCGAACTGACGCGGGATTATCAGGGGATGGATTGGCCGCGGCCGGTGTTCGATCTGGCACTGCGCTGGTTGCGCGACAACGATCCCGGACCGTCACCGGACGTCACACTGGTGCACGGCGATTTTCGTCATGGCAACCTGATTATCGGCGCCGATGGCGTTCGCGCGGTGCTGGATTGGGAGCTGGCGCATTTCGGTGATCCGATGGAGGATCTGGGCTGGATCTGCGTCAACTCATGGCGGTTCGGCGCGATCGACCAGCCGGTCGGCGGATTCGGAACGCGCGAAGACCTGTTTGCCGGTTACGAAGCCGAAGGCGGCCGCGTCGATGCCGCGCGCGTCATGTATTGGGAAGTCATGGGCACGCTGCGCTGGGGCATGATGTGCTGCGGCATGATGCAACGCTTCCGCACCGGCGATCGCTCGATGGAGCGCGCGATGATCGGCCGCCGCGCGTCGGAAACAGAGATCGATCTGCTTCGGCTCCTGGCGCCGCGTGGAATCACGAGAGCGGGAGGACGCTGAACATGCAGGACGAACCGACACCGGTCGAACTGCTCACCGCGGTCGCCGCATTTCTTCGCGATGATATCGCGCCGCAACTCACCGGCGCGTCGGCCTTCAAGCTACGCGTCGGCATCAACGCCCTCGACCTCGTGGTTCGGCAACTGACGCTTGCGCAGGCGAGTGATGCCGCGGAGCACGAGCGCCTGTCTGCGCTGCTCGCGCAGGACGGCTCGCTGCTCGATCTCAATCGCAAGCTGGCTGAAGCGATTGCCAGCGGTACAGTGGATCTTGCGACGCCTGGTCTTGCCGAACATCTGTGGCAGACCACGATGGACAAACTCGCGGTCGATCAGCCGAACTATGCAAGCTATCGGCGCGAGCTGGAGCGTGAGAAGAGCTCCTGATTGTTCGGCGAACCTTCCGCCGCAACTGAAGCGGAAGCTCCCGTCATGGCCGGCGAAGCCCGGCCAGGACAGTGCCGGTCGAGTCACGGCGCGTGCGTTACTTGCCAACCCATTTCGGCGGACGCTTCTCGGCGAAAGCCTTCGGCCCTTCGATATAGTCCTGCGATGCCACCATCGCTTTGACGGCCGGATAGTCGCGCTGCTCGTTGATCGCCTGTTCGAGCGAAACCTCCAGCCCGCGCATGGCGGTCTGCTTCGAAGCACGGATCGACATCGGGCTGTTCTTGCAGATGGTGTCGGCCCAGCGTTCGGCCGCCGCCAGCGCCTCGCCCTGCGGCACGACTTCGTTGACAAAGCCGAGTTCAAAGCCCTCGCGCGCCGAGACATGGCGAGCGGTGAGGATCATGCCCATCGCCCGTTTCAGTCCGATCTGGCGCGGAAGGCGGTGCAGGCCGCCGGCGAGCGCCGCGAGACCGACATGCGGTTCGGGCAGCGCAAACTTGGCATTCTCCGCGGCGATGATCAGGTCGCAGGCGAGCGCGATCTCGAAGCCGCCACCCATCGCGACACCGTTGACCGCGGCGATAATCGGTTTGTCGCAGTCGAAACGCGAGGTCAGCCCGCCGAAGCCGCCGGTATCCCAGCCGCGCTTGCCGCCGGCCGCCTGCCACTTGAGATCGTTGCCGGCACAGAAGGCCTTGTCGCCGGCGCCGGTGATGATGGCGACCCATTGGGCAGGATCCGCCGAAAATTCATTGAAGACGCGGTTCAGCTCGAAATGCGCATCAGTATGGAGCGCATTGTAAACCTCCGGCCGCGACAGCGTGACGATGGTGACCGGACCCTTGCGCGTGACCTTCGAGAATTGCAAATCCATGATGTTTCCTCGCGTTTTTTCTTTGCGTGAAAAATCCGACATGATTTAGCACGGGGCGACGCCCGCGAGCCTTCGATCGCCAGATACGCATGCCGCATCTGCGAGCGCAACCCAAATCGCCGGCTTGACTTGGTGAGCTTGTGGCTCCCTAATTTTGGGCAAAGAAACGCTCACATCGGGAGAGAGCTTTTGGACTTTTCCTTGCCTGCGGATCTCACCGCATACCTCCACGAACTCGATCGCTTCATTACGGACAAGATCAAACCCCTGGAGGCGCAGGATGACAATATCCGCTTCTTCGATCATCGCCGCGAATGGGCGCGTACCGATTTCGAGAAGGGCGGTTTGCCGCGGCACGAGTGGGAAGCCTTGTTGCGTCGAGCCAAGGACCTTGCCGATGAAGCGGGACATCTGCGGTTCGCAATTCCCAAGCGCTATGGCGGCAAGGATGGTTCCAATCTGTGGATGGCCGTGATCCGCGAGCACTTTGCGGCGCAGGGGCTTGGGCTTCATAACGATCTGCAGAACGAGCACTCGATCGTCGGCAATTTTCCGATCGTGAAGATGCTCGACCTCTACGGTCGCGGCGATCAGAAGACGATGATCGAGGGATCGATCACCGGCAAGTATCGCATCACCTTTGGCCTCACCGAGCCGGACCACGGGTCCGACGCGACGCATATGGAAACACGGGCAGTGCAGGGGACGCGCGACGGCAAGTCCGGCTGGATCATCAATGGGGAGAAGATGTGGACGACCGGCATGCATGTGGCCACGCACTGCGCGCTGTTCGCTCGCACCTCCGGCAACGATGGCGATGCGCGCGGCATCACCTGTTTCCTCGTCCCGGCGGATGCGAAGGGCGTGAAGGTCGAGGAGTATCTGTGGACCTTCAACATGCCGACCGATCATCCGCGCGTCAGTTTCACGGACGTCTTCGTGCCAGACGACGCGCTGTTCGGTGAGGTCGGACGCGGCTTGTCGCTGGCGCAATGCTTCGTCCATGAAAACCGCATCCGGCAGGCGGCGAGTTCGTTGGGCGCAGCGGTCTATTGCATCAATGAAAGTGTCAAATATGCGCGCGAGCGCAAGCCGTTCGGCGAGGAGTTGGCGCGCAATCAAGCGATTCAGTTTCCCCTGGTCGAATTGGCGACGCAGGCGGAAATGCTGCGCCTCCTCATTCGCAAGACCGCGTGGGAAATGGACCAGATGACGCAAGCGCAGGTCGAACACACGCTGTCTGACAAGGTGTCGATGTGCAACTACTGGGCAAACCGGCTATGCGGGCAGGCGGCCGACCGCGCCATACAGGTTCATGGCGGCATCGGCTATTCGCGCCATAAGCCGTTCGAGCACATCTATCGGCATCACCGCCGCTATCGGATCACGGAAGGAAGCGAGGAAATCCAGATGCGCAAGGTCGCCGGATTCCTGTTTGGCTATATGGGCGCGAACAAGCGGTGAGGGATCGTCTCCTCACCGCCCGCCGTTCTTAATTCACCTTGCGGTCCTTGCCTTCCCAGTAAGGATCGCGCAGATGCCGCCGCAGGATTTTGCCGGACGGATTGCGCGGTAGAGCGGGAATGAAGTCCACGGTCTTCGGCGTCTTGAAGCCGGCGATCCGTTCGCGGGTGAAGTTGATGATGTCGGTGGCCGTTGCGGTCTTGCCCGGCTTCATGACCACGATGGCCTTGACGACTTCGCCCCATTTGTCATCAGGAACGCCGATCACAGCGGCCTCGGCGACATCCGGATGATCGCAGATGGCGCTTTCGACTTCCGCCGGATAGATGTTTTCCGCGCCGGAAATGATCATGTCCTTGATACGATCGTGGATATAGAGAAAGCCGTCCTCGTCCATATAGCCGGCATCGCCGGTGCGCAGCCAGTTGTCCTTGTCGATGGTCTGGGCGGTTGCTTCCGGCAGATTCCAGTAGCCGACCATGTTGGAGCCTGATCGCGTGGCGATCTCTCCGACCTGGCGCGGCGGCAGGCGATTGCCGTCAGGGTCGAGGATGGCGATTTCCACGCCGGGCAGAGCTTTGCCCGCGGAGCGCATCCGCTCCGATCCTTCAATGTGATCCTCCGGAGCAAGTGCCACGATGGTGCCGGTGGTTTCGGTCATACCGTACATCTGCACGAATCCGCATTTGAACACCTCGATACATTCCCTCAGCAGCGCCGCGGGAATCGGCGATGCGCCGTACAGCATGTAGCGCAATCGCGAAAAGTCGACCGAGCGGGCGCGCGGTTGCCGGACCACGAATTGCATGGCGGCCGGCACCATGAACAGCTTGGTGATCTTTGACTGTTCGAAGAAATCGAGCACCTTGGTCGGATCGAATTCGCGCGCGATAACGCCCTTCGCGCCGTGGTAAACGCCAAGCGTACCCCAGCCGGATCCCCCGATGTGGAAGATCGGCATGGCGACCAGAGAGACGTCATCTTCCGTCCAGGTGTTCCACTCGGGCTTGTTGTCCTGTCCGGCGCGCACCAGCGACAGGAAATTGGCATGTGACAGCATCGCGCCTTTCGGACGGCCGGTCGTTCCCGACGTGTAGAGCTGAATGGCAACATCGTTCGGCGTGATCGCGACACCGGGATCATCTTTGCTTTGCGCGTCGCGCCACGCCGGCACGTCGGTCCATTCAGGCGCGCCGCCCTCCGTCGTCATGATATGGCGCACGCTGGGAATTTGGGATTTGATGCTCCGGACCTGATCGACGAACTCAGGACCGACGAACAGCACCGCGGCCTTGCAATCCTCGACGATGTACGCGATCTCCGGCCCGGCAAGGCGCCAGTTCACCGGCGCCATCACCACGTTGGCCTTCATGGCTCCGAGCAGCAGCTCGAAGAACAGGTCGCTGTTCTTTCCGAGATAAGCGATCCGCTCGTGCGGCTTGACGCCGAGCGCGATCAGTCCGTTCGCAATCTGATTGGTGTGGACATCGAGTTGCGCAAACGATGTCGACCGCCCCTCGAATTCGAATACGGTCGCATCGCCGCGCGCTCGTGCTTGCGCGCGCACGACTTCCGTCAGGTCGGTCGCATTTTCAACCGTCGTCATGTTTCCCCCGAAATGTTTTTGTTTATTGAGATAGTGACGCTGTTCATCACGGGACGCAAGATGGATGCAAGGGCCCAGCGGCGCGATGTTGCATTGTCTCGACGGCGGACGCATCCGCCGCTCCAAATTGCAGGCGAGTGATAATCGCGGCGCTGATGCGCCGCAGGCATGTTAGTCGAAGGGATGGCGGATCAGACCCGGCTTCGCGCGGCGCGATCCTTGTCGTTCTGGGCCTTGATGGATTCCCGTGCCTGCTGCCAATCGGCATCGGACCAGTCGCGCAACTGATAGAAGTTGCCGCCCATCGCAAGCGCCTGGCCGCCATCCATGGCAATGGTCTCGCCGTTGATCCAGTCACAGCCGCCGGAGATCAGGAAGACCGCAAGGTTTTGCAGTTCTTCCATGCGGCCGACCCGACCCATCGGATTCATTGCCTTGGTTCGTGCGCCGGACTCATCGCCTGGCTTGATCCGCTTGCTCATGCCCTCGGTCGGAATTTCCCCCGGGGCGATGGTGTTGAGGCGGATGCCGTGGCGCCCCCATTCGGTGGCCAGCGACATGGTCATGGCGTGGATCGCCGATTTGCTCATGGCCGAGGGGACGACATACGGGCTGCCGTTGCGCACCCATGTCACGGTGATGGAAACGACATTGCCGGGAAGCTTGTTGGCGATCCAGCGCCGGCCGACCGCATGGGTGACGTAGAACGTACCATGCATGACGATGTTGGCGACGGCATCGAAACCACGCGGCGAGAGCTCCTCGGTGCGCGAGATGAAATTGCCTGCGGCATTGTTGATGAGATCGGTAAGGGGGCCTTCGGCGAAAATGTCTTCGATCATGTCGTCAACAGCGCTGGCATCGCGAATATCGACGCCGTGCGTCATGACGCGTCCGCCATAGGTGTCCATCAACTCGGTGGCGGTATCATCGCAGACGCTTTTGCGGCGGCCGCAGATATGAACCTCAGCGCCGAGGCTGAGAAAGCGCGCCGCCATTGCTTTGCCCAGGCCGGTGCCTCCTCCGGTGACCAGAATGCGACGATTGGCGAGCAACTTCTCATTGAACATGGCCAAGTCCGATCAGGAATGAATTTATGCATTAATTAGTTGATTGACTAAAACCTGCCAAAGCTCTTCTGTAAAGGGATCGAAAGCACAATTCTTGGAGAAAAGCTCATGGAAGATCGCGTCAAGGTGTCCATCGCGGAAGGGGTCGCCGATGTGCGCCTTGTCAGGGCGGACAAGATGAATGCCCTCGATTTTGCGATGTTCGATGCGCTGACCGCGACCTGCGATCGTCTCAAGGCCGAAAAGGGATTGCGCGCGGTCGTTCTGTCGGGCGAGGGCCGGGCGTTTTGCGCCGGGCTCGACACTTCACGTTTCGAGACGATGAAAGAGGGTAAAGGATCCGGGCGTCTCGGTAGTCTGGTGCCGCGCACCCGAGGTGTCGTGAATGATCCGCAATATGCGGTCTGGGGCTGGCGCGAACTGCCGGTGCCGGTCATTGCCGCGGTACATGGCGTTGCGCTCGGCGGCGGCTTCCAACTCATGCTGGGTGCGGATATGCGGTTTGTCGCTCCCGATACCAAGCTTTCGATCCTCGAGATCAAATGGGGATTGGTGCCGGACATGGCGGGGACGCCGATTCTGGCACGGTTGGTTCGCGACGACGTGTTGCGGGATCTGACCTTCACGGGCCGCGTCTTCTCGGGGAGGGAGGCGCTGGAATATGGCCTTGCGACGCGCGTCTGCGACGATCCTTATCAGGAAGCGATGGCGGCGGCGCGGGAGATTGCCGGCAAGAGTCCGACCGCCATTCGCGCGGCAAAGCGGCTGATCAATAACCTCGCGGCCGATCCGGCTGCGGCGCTGCTTGCTGAATCTTATGAGCAGCAGGCGCTGATGGGATCACCGAACCAGACCGAAGCGGTCCGCGCCAACCTCGAGAAGCGTGCCCCCAACTTCATCGACTGATGATCAGCTTCTCATCACCGGGCTCGTCCGGGCGATCCATGTCGTCCCAACAGGACGTGGATGGCAGGAATCGGTCCGGCGATGAGGGGCCTGTTGGTGTGGCAACATCCTTAGAAAAGCAAGAAGACGGCAGATGACAGAAACTTCAGACCTCTTTCATGGAATCGTCAGCGGCGAGCGGCGGCGCACTCACGACGAGGTTGCCAGGCGTGCAGCCCAGATCGCAGGCGGGTTGCAGCAACTCGGCGTCAGGCCCGGCGATTGCGTCTGCATTCTGATGCGCAATGACATCGCCTTCATCGAGGCCGCTTACGCCACGATGATGCTCGGTGCCTATGCGGTGCCAATCAACTGGCATTTCAAGCCGGACGAGGTCGCCTACATTCTCGGCGACACCGGCACGCGAGTCCTGATCGGTCATGCCGATCTTCTGTGTCCGCTGCAGAACCATATCCCGGCCGGCATCACGATGCTGAGCGCGTCGACGCCGCCGGAGATCGTGGCAAGCTATAAGATCGACTCGCGAGGCGCCGATATGCCCGGCGCGATTGATCTGGAAGCATGGCTTGCGCAGCAGTCACCTTATGACGGGCCCGCGCTGCCGCAGCCACAGAACATGATCTACACGTCCGGTACCACCGGGCATCCGAAGGGGGTGAAACGCTTTGCACCGACCCCGGAGCAGACCGCATCGGCCGAGCGGATGCGCGCGATGATTTACGGCTTGAAGCCGAATGCCCGTGCCTTGTGTCCCGGACCGCTCTATCACTCTGCGCCCAACTCGTTCGGTCTTCGCGCCGGCAAACTCGGCGGCGTGCTGGTGCTGATGCCGCGGTTCGACCCGGAGCGGTTCCTGCAGCTGGTGCAGGACGAAAAGATCGATACGATCTTCATGGTGCCGACAATGTTTATCCGGCTCATGAAGCTGCCACAGAGTGTTCGCGACAAATACGACGTCTCCTCACTGCGCCATGTCATTCACGCCGCGGCGCCGTGTCCAGCGGATGTGAAGCGGGCGATGATCGATTGGTGGGGACCGGTGATCTACGAGTTCTACGGCAGCACGGAATCCGGCGCGGTGACCTTCGCGACATCGGAAGATGCGCTGAAGAAGCCCGGCACCGTCGGCAAAATCGCGCCGGGCGCCGAGTTGCGGTTCATCGGCGAGGATGGTCGCGAATTGCGCCAGGGTGAGATCGGCGAAATCTATTCGCGGATCGCCGGCAATCCGGATTTCACCTATCACAACAAACCGGAAAAACGCGCTGAGATCGATCGTGACGGTTTCATCACCAGCGGCGATATTGGTTATGTCGATGCCGACGGTTATGTTTTCATTTGCGACCGCAAGCGCGACATGGTGATTTCCGGCGGCGTCAATATCTATCCGGCGGAGATCGAAGCCGCGCTGCTGGCGGTGCGTGGCGTGCATGATTGCGCAGTGTTCGGCATTCCTGACGATGAATTCGGCGAAGCTTTGATGGCCGTCGTGCAGCCGGTCTCGGGGATAGAGCTCGATGTTGCGGCAGTTCGCGCGGAATTGGCGAAGACGCTGGCGGGCTACAAGGTCCCGAAGCACATCGAAGTGCGCGCCAGTTTGCCGCGAGAGGACTCGGGCAAGATTTTCAAGCGCCGGTTGCGCGATCCTTACTGGATCAGTGCGGGGCGAGCGATCTGAACAACGCTGCTTCCCTGGCCATCAGAAACTGAAGCGGTCCCGCAGGTTCTTGCGGGCGTCGAGAATGTCGCGCATCAGGACGTGGTCAGCCTCGCTCGTGAGGAGCGGCGGAATCAGATCAACCTGGTTCATCGCCACCAGTTGCAGGATCTCGGTGCGGATCTTGCCTGCGGCATCGCGCGGCAGCGCCTTTACCATCTGAAGATGTTCCGGTGGTTTCGGGCCGTTCGCCAACGCCGTTTTCAACCGGGTCTCGATATCGGCACGATCCGTTTCAACGAAGGCGTAAAGACCAACGCCGCTGCGCCGATCTGCGAATGCGACGATAGCGACGTCGCGCACGTCGGAATCCCGCAGCATCACGTCCCGTAACACCGGCGCGTCATTGACCAGGCGGCGGCCGCCGCCCTCGCGGTCGGTAAAGTTAAAGATGCCGCGGGTGACCGCTTTGTAGACGCGCTTGCCGGTCATGAGCCACAGCCGGGCGACCGCGGATTTGCGCGCCAGGATTTTACGCTCCTTCGGCGTCAGCGCTTCCGGCGCGTAAGTCCTCTTATGCTTCAGCAAATGACGCAGATCTTCATAGGCCGCGATCCGAAACAGCTTGCTGCGCTTGCGGAAGCACACCGCGAGCTGGAAATCGGTGAGATAAGCCTGGCCGTCGCTGCCGCGCAGCCAGTTCTGTTCTTTCGCGAGATCGTTGTGACAGATGCCACGGCGATGCAGCCGATGGAGCGCCTGCTTGGCCGAGCGGAAGTAGGCCGCATCGCCCACCGGACGGGCGAGATGCAATGCAACGCCATCGATGAAGCCGCGCACCAGCGCCTTCTTGCCTGCCCAAAGCAGCTCGGGTCCGACCTCCAGGCCGCGCGCCAATCCAAGCGCATGCCGCTCGCGGCTGAACAAATGATAGGCGACGCCGTAGGACCACCACGGCACCTGATCGAGCCGGCGCAGCACGGCATCGACCTCGCCGGACGGTCCGCGAAAGCGGCCGCGTTCGACGGTCGAGAATACGTCGCGCTTGAGCAAAACGCCTTCGGTCCATTGGGCGGACAGCACGGCCGCGTCCGGTTTCGGCAGGGTCATGAGTGAAGTCCGAACGAGGTCAGGCCGCCTGCGCCAGGCGCAGATTGTCGGCGATCCAGCCGTCGAGATCGGCGAGCGCGCGCGCGCTCAAGGCCTGTTTCTTGGCGATGGACTTTTCGTTGCCCCGCAGCCGCGTGCCGTCGGCCTTGCGGGTCGGCGGATTGGTGAGCGGAGGAAACAGCCCGAAGTTGATGTTCATCGGTTGAAACGACCGCGGTCCAGCATCGACAGTCTCGATATGGCCGCCGGTGATGTGGTTGAGGAGGGCGCCATGCGCGGTTGTGGGCGGTGGCGGCGCCAGCGATTGCCCAAGGGCATTCGCGGCAGCGCATAGGCCGGCCATCAAGCCGACGCTGGCGGACTCGACGTATCCCTCGCAGCCGGTGATCTGGCCGGCAAAGCGCAGGCGCGGGTCGGCGCGAAGCCGCAACTGCTGGTCGAGCAGCTTCGGCGAGTTGAGAAAAGTGTTGCGGTGAAGGCCGCCGAGCCGTGCGAATTCGGCATTCTCGAGTCCGGGAATGGTGCGGAAAATCCGAAGCTGCGCGCCATGCCTCAACTTGGTCTGGAAGCCGACGAGGTTGTAGAGCGTGCCGAGCTTGTTGTCCTGCCGCAGTTGCACGATGGCGTAGGGCTTGACGGTAGGATTGCGCGGATCAGTCAGGCCGACCGGCTTCAGCGGACCATAGCGCAATGTCTCGCGACCGCGCTCCGCCATCACTTCGATCGGAAGGCAGCCATCGAAATAGGGCGTATCGGTCTCCCAATCCTTGAAGTCGACCTTTTCGCCCGCAATCAGCGCATCGATGAAGGCATCGTATTGCTCGCGAGTGAGCGGGCAATTGATGTAGTCCGCGCCATTGCCGCCAGGACCGATCTTGTCGTAGCGTGACTGAAACCAGGCTTTCTCCATATCGATGGAGTCGCGATGGACGATGGGGGCAATGGCGTCGAAAAAGGCTAGCGAATCCTGTCCCGTGAGCGCGCGGACCGCTTCGGCCAGCGGCGCCGAGGTGAGGGGCCCCGTGGCGACGATCACGTTCGTCCAGTCGGGCGGCGGCAGACCGGCAATTTCCTCACGCACGATCTCGATCAGGGGATGAGAGGCGATAGCAGTGGTGATGGCCGCGGAAAAACCATCACGGTCGACCGCCAGCGCGCCGCCGGCTGGCACCTGATTGGCATCCGCAGCGCGCATCACCAGCGATCCCAAACGGCGCATTTCAGCATGCAGCAGGCCGACGGCGTTATTGGCCGCGTCGTCGGAGCGGAATGAATTCGAACACACCAGCTCGGCAAGGCCGTCGGTATGATGTGCCTCCGTCCGGCGCACCGGGCGCATTTCGTGCAGCACCACAGGCACGCCTGCGCGGGCGATTTGCCAGGCCGCTTCCGAGCCGGCGAGGCCACCGCCAATGATATGAACGGGGCTGGAACTGGGCGTCAATTCGGTCATGACGCACAGGTAGCGCGTTTTTCCCCGGAGGGGAATTCGATTTGCCGGCATCTCAACGGTCGTTGCTCTTCGGTTCCGGTGCGTCAAGCAGGATACAAATACGACAACGCCCGCTCGAGGCGGGCGCTATCCTTCGATCAGCCGGCGAGGGCGGATCATCCGTTGTACGAACCTGCGGCAACCCGCGGAATGTCCGAGCGGTCGAGGCCGATGTCGGCCAGTTCGCGATCGGTGAGCTGCGACAGCTCAGCGAGGTTCCGATGATACTCGCGGAACGAATTGATCATCCGAATGATGGAAAGAAACATCGTAGGCTCCTGTATTCTCGGTTCAGACTTTGCTCGAAGCAGCGAACCGTTGACCGCAATATATACCCATCTTCGCGTTGCAACAGTTCAATTGTTGCGATGCAGCTAGGAGATATTTGCATGGCTATGTCAAGGAATGATTAAGCATGTCGGATAGAGGGGCGCACGTGACGACTTCAGGCCAATGTTCAGCCCGGATCTTCCAGGTGGCACAATAATTGTGCCTTTTAAATGGCTTATGTTCTTGGATTGATATCCGGTGGAAGAATTGTTTGAGGCTTCAAGGTTCTCGCGACACCGGATGAGGCGCACAGGGCGGGAAGTCTCCCTCGCTCGCGGCGGCATCTCGAACTATGCAATTGCCGCATGTGCCACATTTTGCGTGAATATATATTCATTATTATAGCGGGAAGCGGGATGGGAGAGCAGATCGTTTCGGTGGGCCCCATCTGCCGCTCTTTGACATGGGAAGAGCGTACCGGACGCGCAACCGCGGGGAGGCTTACTTCTCCCCGCGGCACTCCGTCCGGTCGGGAGCGGCTTATTGATCCTTTTGACGCCAGGGGAACAAAGCGGCGGGAAAATCTGCCGCCGGACGTCGCTGACGGTGGGGCGGAAGAATCTCTGACTGGGGATTCGGATTCGGCTCCAGAACTCTTCGATAGAGATGCCAGGTGGCATGGCCGAGCAGGGGAATCACGACTGCCAGCCCGAGGAAGAATGGAATCGATCCCAGCACCAACAGCACCGCCACGATCAGGCCCCAGGCTGCCATTGTGAGCGGGTTCTTGGCCATGACCCGCATGGAGGTCAACATCGCGTCGGCTACGCCGGCGTGGCGATCCAGCATCATCGGGAACGACACCACGCTGAGGCAAAGCGCGGCCAGCGCGAATAGAAAGCCGACGCCGCAGCCAACGATAATGAGACGCCAGCCTTCGGATGTGGTCAGCACCCGCGTGGCAAAGCCGGGAATGTCCGCCGCCGGTTCGTAGCCGAATGTCCAGACGTAGATGGCTTGTGCGGTCGCCACCCACACCACGAACAATGTCAGCAACAAGGTACCCAGCGCAAGCATCGAACCGAATGAGGGGGAGCGAAGCACCGAGGTCGCCTGCCAAGCCGTGGGCGTCTGGCCGATTTCGCGGCGGCGGCTCAGTTCATAGAGACCGATTGCAGCGAAGGGCCCCAGCAGCGCAAAACCCGCCGCCAACGGAAACAGCAGCGGAAGCACGGAATAACCAAGAACCGCGCGTGCCAGCATCAGTCCGAGCACCGGATAAATCGCGCACAGCACGATTGCGTGGCTGGGAACGGCTTTGAAATCATCCCAACCGCGGCGAAGCGCGTCGTGCAGGTCGGCGAGACCGATACGCTTCACCTCGGGCAGGGATGATGATGCGCCGCGAGCGAGAGGCGCAGTATCGAAGGCGGATGTTGCCATGGTCGCAATCTCCCTTGTCGCAGGGACAACACTGACCGTCTCGCAACGGCACATGTTGCCGCGATTGGATCACGACCCGACCAGACCCGCGATAGACTTGACCTTTGGATATGGCCTTGCCGCGACCGGTCCGAATAGTCTAGCGCTGTTCGAGGCATCTGTCGCCGGGTGCGGAGTCAAATCTGCGAGACGGTCGTCCGGCCGTCCGATCCTCGATGTATCAGTTTGCCGCGTTCATGATCCGAGTGACGTCAATATGAAAGGGTGATGACAGGCGCACGTTCGTCCACATGCGCGGTGTCGCGAGGTATTTGACGGAACAAGTTCCCGATGTTGGCAATTATCGGCTGACTCGCTAAGGTCACGAGCGATCCGATTTCGTATCGCGGTCTTCATCGCTTCGCTTGATTACGGTGGACATTCATCAGGAGCAAAATCGCATGAGCATTTTCGGAAAGATCATGGGCGCGATCTTCGGCACCAAGGCCGATGCCGCGACACCCGGAACGACTGCTGCCCCCGCCGGATCCTCTGGCGCGGCGCCGGCGTCACCCGGTGGCGCTTCCGCCGCGCCGACGGTCGACGTTGCTCCCATTCTTGATAAGGCCGTCGCGGCCAAGGGCGAGAAACTCGACTGGCGGCGTTCGATCGTCGATCTGATGAAGGCGCTCGATATCGATTCCAGCCTGTCCGCCCGCAAGGAGCTCGCAAAAGAGCTCGGCTACACCGGCGACACGAATGATTCCGCATCGATGAACATCTGGCTGCATAAGCAGGTGATGGCCAAGCTGGCGGCCAATGGCGGTAAAGTGCCGGACGATCTCAAGAACTGACCGGCTTGACGATCCAAACCACAAGGCCCGCATTGCTGCGGGCCTTCATTTTTGGCGTGGTCTTTGCTCAGCAAATCTGCGGCGGGACTCTAATCGATCAGATCCGCGTTCTCGGGCGTTCTGCGGAGATAGTCCGCAACGAAGCTGCATCCCGCGACTACCTTGCGACCGTCGGCACGGATCAGCTCGAGCGCACCCTTGATCAACTCGGATGCGATGCCACGCCCACGTAGCGCGGGCGGGGTTTCGGTGTGTGTGATGATGTCTGTCGTGGCGCTGCGGCGATAGTTCGCAAAGGCGATCGCGCCGCCGACATCCAGCTCATAACGGCTCATTGCTGCATTGTCTCGAACACGGCGGACTGGTTCTGGCATGATTATTCCTGCAAAGGTAAGGGATATCTGCGATGTGCCGGCTTTCCGCGCTGCTGGTCTCCAGAAGCACCGTTGAAAGACGTATCAGTTCGTCGCTGCTTCCGAATGCCGGTTCGCTATTTGTGTGGAGATAAGGCCTCGAGAGCGTTCTGCCAGCATCATCTGCCTAAACCGATTGGCCTAGTGCTTCAGCAGATCTGCATAATCCGGGTGTTTCTCGATATAGGCTTTGACGAAAGGGCACTGCGCGACGACCTTGAGGCCATCGGCGCGGACTTGGTCGAGTGCGCCTTTGACCAGTTTGGAGCCTATGCCCCGTCCAGCGAGTGCGTCGGGTACTTCCGTGTGCACGAAGGTGATGACGCCTTCGGCGACCCGATAATAAGTTGCCGCGAGATGCCCATCGACGCTCAGTTCGTAGCGATGTTTTTCGGCATTATTGCGAACGTCGTCGGTCATAGTGATGATCTCCACATCAGCGGGCCTCGCGCTGAGGATGTTGCGGACCGGCCAACCTGTGGCGAACAGAGGGGCGGCAGGCTGCACGCGCCCCCCGCCCCATAAGCGTATTGGCGTCCAAGGTCTGTGCTGCGCATCGTAGCAAGCCGCCGCGCCGCTGCAAGGACCCTATGGGGGAGACGTCAATTGGTGGATTTTATCCGCCAGGCCTTGCGCCGGGGCGCGGCCTACCTAGCTGAAGTGGTGGACATACGCCCCGATGCGGCTGGACCGGTCGTGTTGACGTCGGAGCGCACTCCTGTCCCGCCGCTGACGTATGCCTCTTTTGGCAGGAGGCTACCATGTTGTCGCGGTTGTTCACCACTCATCGGACCTGGGAAGACTGGTTCGGAATGCTGATCGGCATTGCGATCGCGCTATCGCCATGGGCGTCTGGCGACGGTCATGTCAGCCGGATCGCAATCTGGAATACGGTCGTGATCGGCTTGCTGACGTTTTTCATCGCCGAACTGGAATACGTGGTATTGCAGCGTTGGGAGGAAACCGTGCAGCTTCTGCTCGGCCTTTGGCTGATCGTGTCGCCTTACATATTCCACTACGCGACCAGCGGTAGCCTGCGCTTCTGGCATTCGACGCTGGGTGGCCTTTTACTCCTCCTTGCCGCGCTGGAGCTGTGCAGGACTGGGAGCGCAGCGACAAAGATATGATGAGGCGCGGCAGGATGTTCGGCAGGTGACAGCCGAACTTGACGCGACCAGGAGTTCGTCTGCTCTGATGCATCGAAGGCGGATTTCCGGCCCTGCCTGGATACTTCTTCGCAACCGGCCGTCACTGACGAAGGCTTCGACGGCCGGACCTCTATGACTATTGCGCCCGATATCCTACTGTATCGCGGGTGAACGAATTTATGGCCGGACCGCTGAAGCTGGCTCAGTTCTTACGAACATGCACGTTGATATCAAGATCGATCGACGAAACGCAGACTTGCGTCGTCCGATGATAGCTGCCGGTATGCCATTTGCCGTCTCGCGTGCGGGCATCGCTCACGCCTGCGAGCTTCAGGCAGCGCCATTGCGGTAGCAAGCCGCTGCTCCCGCCGGCGAACTGCCATGCCAGGACCGCTTCGCGACCTTCCTTGTCGTGCCCGATAATATGCGGGCACAATTCGCGCCGACGGCCCTGATAAGTGCAGGTCACCTGTTGTGCGGCGAGAATGGCGTCACGAAAAATTTTGTATGTCGAACTGGGCATCTTGCCGTCGGTCCGCGTTACTCGGCCGCTTCGGTCCGCGATTTCCGCTTCCCGCTGGCCTTCTCCAGCACCGGCTTCAGGAATTCTCCGGTGTGGCTGCGTGGAGCTTTTGCGATGTCTTCGGGCGGGCCCCAGGCCACTATCTCGCCGCCGCCGTCGCCGCCTTCAGGACCGAGATCGATGACCCAGTCCGCGGTCTTGATGACTTCGAGGTTGTGCTCGATGACGACGACAGTGTTGCCCTGGGCCACCAGCTCATGCAGCACCTCGAGCAGTTTCGCGACATCGTGGAAGTGCAGGCCGGTGGTCGGCTCGTCGAGAATATAGAGTGTACGGCCGGTCGCGCGCTTCGACAGTTCCTTCGCGAGCTTGACGCGCTGCGCTTCGCCGCCGGAGAGCGTCGTCGCCTGCTGGCCCACCTTGATATAGTCAAGGCCGACCCGATGAAGCGTCTTGAATGTTTCGCGGACGCGGGGAACGGCTTTGAAGAATTCGGCGGCTTCTTCCACGGTCATGTCGAGCACGTCGGCGATCGACTTGCCCTTAAATAATACTTCCAGCGTTTCGCGGTTGTAACGCTTGCCTTTGCAGACGTCGCAGGTGACGTAAACGTCGGGCAGGAAGTGCATCTCGATCTTGATAACGCCGTCGCCCTGGCAGGCTTCGCAGCGGCCGCCTTTAACGTTGAAGGAGAAGCGGCCTGGTTCGTAGCCGCGCGCCTTGGCTTCCGGCAGGCCGGCGAACCATTCGCGGATCGGCGTGAACGCGCCGGTATAGGTCGCGGGATTGGAGCGCGGCGTGCGGCCGATCGGCGACTGATCGATGTCGATGATCTTGTCGATATGCTCCAGACCCTCGATGCGATCGTGTGGCGCTGCGGCCTCGCTCGCATTGTTGAGCTTGCGCGCGATGGCGCGATATAGCGTATCGATCAACAGTGTCGACTTGCCGCCGCCAGAGACGCCGGTGACGCAGGTGAACAGGCCGAGCGGAATTTCAGCCGAAACGTTTTTCAGATTGTTGCCGCGTGCATTGACAACCTTCAAGGTGCGGCGATGGTTCGGCGGCCGGCGCTCCGGAATCGGCACGAAGCGCTCGCCGGTGAGATATTGTCCGGTGAGTGATTTCGGATTGCGCATGACCTCTTGCGGCGTGCCCTTAGCGACGATGTTGCCGCCGTGCACACCCGCGCCGGGACCAACGTCGACGACGTGATCGGCGAGGCGGATGGCATCCTCATCGTGTTCCACGACAATCACTGTATTGCCGAGGTCGCGCAGCCGCTTCAGCGTATCGAGCAGGCGCGCATTATCGCGCTGGTGCAGGCCGATCGAGGGCTCGTCCAGCACATAAAGCACGCCTGTGAGGCCGCTTCCGATTTGCGAAGCAAGACGGATGCGTTGACTCTCGCCGCCAGACAGCGTGCCGGATGAACGCGCCAGCGTCAGATAATTGAGACCGACATCAAGCAGAAACGACAGCCGCTCGCGAATTTCTTTCAGAATACGAACGGCGATCTCGTTCTGCTGGCTGTTCAAGGTTTCGGGCACCGAGGCGAACCATTCGCCGGCACGCTTCACGGACAGCTCGGCGATCTCTCCGATGTGCTTGCCGCCGATCTTGACGCACAGCGCTTCCGGCTTCAGGCGATGCCCCTGACAAGCTTCACACGGAACGTCGGAAAAATACTTGCCGAGTTCCTCGCGGGCCCACTCGCTTTCGGTCTCGCGGAAACGGCGCTCGATGTTGGTGACGACCCCTTCGAAAGGTTTTTTCGTCTCGTAAGAGCGCACGCCATCTTCATAGGCGAATTTGATTTCATCGTCGCCCGAACCGAACAGAATGGCGTTCTGCGTCTTCTTCGGCAGGTCCTTCCATTTAGTGTCGAGCGTGAACTTGTAGAATTTGCCGAGTGCCTGCAACGTCTGCACGTAGTAGGGCGACGACGATTTCGCCCAGGGCGCGATCGCGCCTTTGCGCAAGGTGAGGTCCTTGTCGGGGATGACGAGATCGGGGTCGATGTGCTGCTCGATACCGAGGCCGCCACAGGCCGGACAGGCGCCGTAAGGATTGTTGAACGAGAACAGCCGAGGCTCGATTTCGGGAATGGTGAATCCGGAAACGGGACAGGCGAATTTTTCCGAGAACAGAATCCGTTCGGGGCCACTTTTATCGTGAATCTTGGCGACTTTCTTGTCTGCTTTCTTGTCGTCAGAAGTCGCGGCCGGTGCATCGGCAAATTCGATGACGGCAAGACCGTCGGCGAGTTTCAGCGCCGTTTCGAAGCTCTCGGCCAAGCGCTGGCCGATATCAGGCCGCACCACGATGCGATCCACCACCACATCGATGTCGTGGGGGAATTTCTTGTCCAGCGCCGGTGCTTCGGCAAGGTCATGGAAGGCGCCGTCGATTTTGACGCGCTGAAAGCCCTTCTTGAGATAGTCGGCCAGTTCCTTGCGGTATTCGCCCTTCCGGCCGCGCACGACCGGCGCCAGCAGATAAAGTCGCGTCCCCTCCGGCAGCGCCAGCACGCGATCGACCATCTGCGATACGGTCTGGCTCTCGATGGGCAGTCCCGTCGCGGGCGAGTAGGGCACGCCGACACGCGCCCAAAGCAGGCGCATGTAGTCGTAGATCTCGGTGACGGTCCCGACGGTCGAGCGCGGATTCTTGGACGTGGTCTTCTGCTCGATCGAGATCGCCGGCGACAGGCCATCGATCTGATCGACATCCGGCTTCTGCATCATCTCCAGGAATTGCCGCGCATAGGCCGAAAGCGATTCGACGTAGCGGCGCTGGCCTTCGGCATAGATCGTATCGAAGGCGAGAGATGACTTCCCTGAGCCCGAGAGGCCGGTGAAGACCACCAACTTGTCGCGGGGAATCTCGAGATCGATGTTCTTTAGATTGTGTTCGCGCGCGCCGCGGATCGTAATGGCGCGTTGGTTCGAGCCAGCGGAAAGTTGGCGTTTTGCCTTGAGAATCTCATCGACCATGTTCGGCTTTTCCAGGACGCAGACGTGCGGCGCATTCGGGCGCGCATCACCGGCGAGCCGGGATCAGACGCCAACGACTTTCTTGGAACATAGGAAGAACGTAAACGGATTTCCAGTGCTTCCCATCAGTCTTCGCACGATTGTTGTGGACGCGCCTCGTTTACGCGGGGGATCCGTGACTCCGGTTCCCGGCATTATCGCAGACCTTATGCAGACCTTATGATGCGTTCATGGCGTGACAAACAAAAGAGCCGGCACGAGGCCGGCTCTTGGAACGTCAAGTCTGGGAGTATGTGGCTTAGTACTTCGCAACCACCGGCGCTGCACCCCAGCCGAACCGGTAGTTGATGCCGGCCTTCACAGTGTGCTCGTCGTTGCGGATGCGGCCGAGGAACGCGCCAGCCGGGCTGAACACGTTGACGTTGCCGAAGTCGTAGTACTGGTACTCGATCTTGCCCGACCAGTTCTGGGTGAACAGGTATTCGAGACCGCCGCCGACGGTGTAGCCGTCACGGCCGCCGTCACCGCCGAAGCCGTTGGTGAAGCGGGTGTCAGCCCAGCCGTAACCGCCCTTCACGTAGAGC
>DATMSE010000044.1:0-14801 GCA_035565575.1 Xanthobacteraceae bacterium | reverse complement strand
CCATGTCGACGTCCGGTTGCGGCGAGGGTGGGTGCGCGGATGACCAGGGTCTGATCCAACTGCGTTGAATCAGACCCGTTGTTTATCTTTTTGTTTGAGCATGATCTTTTCCGAAGACCGGTGCCCACTTTTCGGGATCATCCTCTAGCGCATTTCGGCCCGCGATGAAACGCTTGCCTCCGCGCGCGTCAATGCGGCGAATTCGCCGGCGAGAAAATCCAGCAGCGCCCGCACCGACGGCAGCAGCCCGCGCCGCGATGAGAACACCGCGTGGATGATGCCCGCGCGGGGTTTCCACTGTGGCAGCACGTCCACCAGCGCGCCAGAGTCGAGGTCAGTCTGGATCACCATGGTCGGAAACTGCCCGACGCCGATGCCTTTGAGCGCCGCGAAGCGCAGCGCGACCATGTCCTCGGTGATCAGGCGCGGCGTGTGGGGGATCAGCGCGGTGGCTTCATCGGGGCCGTCGAGGCACCATTCGTGGCGCTGGTGCGGCGGCCCCCAGCCGATGGAGGGCAGCGTGGCGAGATCGGCCGGAACCAGCGTGCGGTTCAGGCCTTTCAGCAGCGTCGGGCTTGCCACCAGCCGCTGGGTGCTGTCGGCCAGCACCCGCATCACCAGGTCGTTGTCCTCGAGTGGCGGAAACCGCACCCGCAGCGCGATGTCGATACCTTCGGCGATCACGTCGACGCGGCGTGGCGTGCTCTCCAGGTGCACCTCGACGTCCGGGCACTCGGCCATGAAGCGGGCGACCATCTCGCCGACCTGGAAATACAAGAGCGGCGGCGGGCAACTCACCCGCACCACGCCCTGCGGCTTGGTGCGCGAGCGCTCGATCAGTTCGTCCGCCGCCTTGGCCTCGACCAGCATGGCGACGCAGTGGCGGTAATAATCCTGCCCGATCTCGGTGACGCTGAAGCGCCGGGTCGAGCGCTGGATCAGCCGCACGCCGAGCCGTTCCTCCAATAGCGCGATGCGGCGGCTCAGCCGCGAGCGCGGCATCCCCAGCGCCCGGGCGGCGGCGGCGAAACCGCCGTGATCGACCACCTGGACGAAATAATAGAGGTCGTTGAGGTCCTGCATCATTGTCTCATCAATAGGACAGTGAGGCGCGATATTGCCAGCTACCGGACCATTTGTCCCGCTCATATCCTCTTTGGCAACATAGCGGCCGATCCCGGTCGCTCCCATGGAGGTTCATTATGCGTAAGGTTCTCGGTGTTTTCAGCGGCCCCCGGCCGCATTGGGTCGGCGACGGCTTCCCGGTCCGCTCGCTGTTCTCCCACTCAAGCCACGGCGACCACGTCAGCCCGTTCCTGCTGCTCGACTATGCCGGCCCGGCAGACTTCACCCCCACAGACAAGCCGAGGGGCGTCGGCGTCCATCCGCATCGCGGCTTCGAGACCGTCACCATCGTCTATCAGGGCGAGGTCGAGCACCGCGACTCCACCGGCAACGGCGGTCTGATCGGGCCGGGCGATGTGCAGTGGATGACGGCGGCCTCGGGCATCCTGCACGAGGAGTTCCACTCGCGCGCCTTCACCAAAAAGGGCGGCACGCTGGAAATGGTGCAGCTCTGGGTCAACCTGCCCGCGAAGGACAAGAACGCCGAGGCCGGCTACCAGACCTTGCTCAACGCCGACATTCCGGTGGTCGATCTGCCGGAGGGGGCCGGCAAGCTGCGGGTGATCGCGGGTGAGTTCGACGGCCGCAAGGGCCCGGCGAAGACCTTCACGTCGATCGACATCTATGACGTGAAACTCAACCGCAACGGCGCAGCCACGCTGAACCCGGCGGAGGGACGCACCGTCGCGGTGGTGGTGCTCAAGGGCACCGTGCTGATCAACGGTAGCGAGATCGCTCGCGAGGCGCAGTTCGCGCTGCTCGATCGCAACGGCGGCGAAGTGACTATCGAGGCCAACGGCGAGGCGTCGATGCTGATCCTCTCCGGTGAGCCGATCGACGAGCCGGTGGTGATGCATGGCCCGTTCGTCATGAACACCGTCGATGAAATCCGCCAGGCCATGGTCGATTTCCAGAGCGGCCGCTTCGGTCACCTGGAGCCGGTCACGGCGGACGCCTGACGATGAACGATGCGGGCACGATCCGCTTGGATGGATCGTGCCCGGTTGTGAAGCCCGGCGCCGGTATCGCTCGCCCCGCCGCCGAAGGTCCGACCCGGCCTGCTTCGTCAAGGCTGGCGAGCATGTCCTGAAGAAAGGAACAGCCATGAGCAGCGAAGCCATTCGTGATCCGGTCAAGGATCATCTTCTCACGCCGCAAAATTCGACATTCATCATCATCGATTATCAGCCCGTCCAGGTGAACTCGATTGCCTCGATGGATCGGCAACTGCTGGTCAACAACATCACCGGCGTCGCCAAGGCCGCCGTGGTGTACGGGCTGCCGATCATTCACTCGACGGTCAATGTGAAGACCGGACTCAACAAGCCGCCGATCCCGACCATCCGCAAGGTGCTCAAGGACTATCCGACCTATGATCGCACCACGATCAACTCCTGGGAGGATGTCGAATTCCGCAAGGCCGTCGAAGCCACCGGACGCAAGAAGCTGATCATGACCGCGCTCTGGACCGAGGCCTGTCTGACGTTTCCTGCACTCGATGCCTTGAAGGAGGGCTATGAGGTCTACGTACCGGTTGACGCCGTCGGCGGCACGTCGGTTGCAGCGCACGATGCGGCGTTGCGCCGTGTCGAACAGGCCGGCGCGAAGCTGATCAGCGTGCCGCAACTGTTCTGCGAATTGCAACGGGACTGGAAGCGCAGCGAAACCGTTCCCGCCTTCATGAACCTGTTCATCGAAACCGGCGGCACGGCGGGCATCCAGTTCTCGTACGACAAGGCGGAATAAGGCGAAGCGTCGCAGGCTCGTCCACGGGCACGACGCAAACGCCAACAGCATCACTGCGGGAGATGGATGTCCATCTCCCGCAGTTCACATCCCCAAGCATTCCCTCACATTCATTGACATGGAGCGCAGCCATGACTGCCATCAGCACGATTGCGAATTTCAACGGACAGAAGCCGATCATCGATCCCGACAACGCGGCGTTGCTGCTGATCGATCATCAGAGCGGCTTGTTTCAGACCATCGGCGACATGCCGATGCCGGTGCTGCGCAACCATGCCGCCGCGCTCGCCAACATGGCGTCGCTGGCGAAACTGCCGGTGATCACCACGGCATCGGTGCCGCAGGACCCGAACGGTCCACTGATTCCGGAGATACACGCCAACGCGCCGCACGCGACCTATGTTGCGCGCAAGGGCGAGATCAACGCATGGGACAATCCCGAGTTCGTCGCGGCGGTGAAGGCCACCGGCCGCAAGCAACTGATCATCGCCGGCACCATCACCAGCGTCTGCATGGCGTTTCCGGCGATCGCGGCGGTGCAGGACGGCTATCAGGTGTTTGCGGTGGTCGATGCCTCCGGCACCTATTCGAAGATGGCGCAGGAGATCACGCTGGCGCGCGTCGTGCAGGCGGGCGTGGTGCCGGTGGATACCGCGGCGGTGGCGTCGGAATTGCAGCGCACCTGGAATCGCGCCGACGCGCAGGAATGGGCCAACGTCTACGCCAAGATTTTCCCGGCCTATCAGTTGCTGATCGAAAGCTATCTGAAAGCGCAGGACGTCGAGAAGAACCACGAACAACTCGACTCGCAGCGGGCTTGAACGAAGCGGCCGTGACGTTCCTAAAGAGTTTCCAATCTTGATGGAAACTCTGCCACAAAGCGATGCGCGCTCCCTCTCCCGCGGGGAGAGGGGTGGGGTGAGGGGTTACAGCCTCAATGGCGAAAAATCCCCCTCACCCGGAGCCTGCGGCTCCGACCTCTCCCCACATGGGGAGAGGTGATGCATCGTCCGGGGCGATTCAATCCAACTCGAAAATGCCCTAAAGACTGTCAAAGGCTGTCACGGCCAAGCTCGAACTATCCCGTTCTCGCCTGCTTCACCGGCGGCTGTTTGTCCGTCGCCTCGACGAGATTGAGCGGGTGACGATGCGGACGCGGCGCCAGCAGTCCGTCGAGGCTGATGCCGTCGCGCCCTTGCGATTTGGTGATGTAGAGCGCGCGGTCGGCGCGCTCCAAAGTATCGCCGGCCGGCGCGTTGCGGCGCCACGACGAGACGCCGATGCTCGAGGTCAGGCGGATCGCGTGGCCGCGCCATTGCAGCGGCTGCCGCCGGATCGCTGCGGTGAGGTCGGCGGCGATCGTGCTGGCAACGGTGTCCCGCGTTTCCGGCAGCACCAGGCAGAATTCGTCGCCGGCCAGCCGCGCCACAAGATCATTGGACCGTGCGTGATGCCGCAGCACGCCGGCGAAATGGCGGAGCGCCTGATCGCCGGCGGCGTGGCCGAAGGTGTCGTTCAGGGTCTTGAAGTTGTCGAGATCGATCATCAGAAGCGCGAATGGGCGGCCGGTCCGGTTCGAGCGCGCTTCTTCTTCCGCGATGCGCTCCATCAGGCGGCGGCGGTTGGGAAGTCCGGTCAATTCGTCCTCGACGGCGAGCGCTTCCACCTCGCCGCGCAGCCGGTCGATGGTCATCACCGCGAAGCCGAAATTCCACAAGACGCCGCTGAAGATCACGCAGAGCAGAACCCACGTCTCGATGAACAGATAGGCCTGCCGCGTAATCACGCCGTTCATCAGCGCGACGTTGTAGGCGGATTCCACGGCATGACCCGCGACGCCGATCGTCATGGCAATGGCGGCGATCCATGCGCCGAGCTGCCGCCGCTGCGGATGCAGCAGGAAGATCGTGCCGAGAACCATCGGGATCGATTGCGCGGTGGCATAGACCAGGTTGCGGCCATGACCGTTGCTGAAGACGATCATCAGCGCGGCGAGACTGACGGCGGTGATGATGCCGCTGGCGATCCAGCCGCCGGTCTTGCCGTAGAAATAGCGGATGCCCACCCAGAACAGGCAGAAGCCGTAGATCACCAGGCCGTTGCCGAGCACGGCGGCCAGGATGGGGCCGCTGCCGTCGCCATGCAGCGCCAGCACGGCGCCGCCGATCATCGTCATCAGGCAGCCGCCAAGCCAGATGCGCGCGGCGACGAATGAGCGATAGCTATACGCAACCGCGGCCCAGATGACGGAGACCGTGAGCGAGTTCAGCAGGATGACGATGTAGAGGGTGAGAAAGTCGAGAGCCATCGCGGGTCCGTTGGAGGTCAGCCTTGCCATAGCGTGGCTGCCTCAAGACTCGTTCAAGGCATTTGCTCGAATGGTCCGGATCGGCTTGATGATCTGCTAACCATGAGCGGGGCGCGGCGGCCGCGGAGGCCGCCGCGCGGGAGCTCAGGCCGCCACGGTCGGCAGCGCGTAGTCCTTGAACTGGTCGCGCAGCGACGTCTTCAGAATCTTGCCGGTGGCGGTATGCGGGATCGCACTCACGAAGACGACGTCGTCCGGCATCCACCACTTGGCGATCTTGCCGTCCATGTAGCTGAGGATTTCCTCGCGCGTCGCGCTCTGGCCTTCCTTGAGTTGAACGATCAGGAGCGGGCGCTCGTCCCATTTCGGATGATGAACGCCGATCACCGCCGCTTCCGCGACCTTGGGATGGCCGACCGCGAGGTTCTCCAGATCGATCGACGAAATCCACTCGCCGCCGGACTTGATGACGTCCTTCGAGCGATCGGTGATGCGCATATAGCCATATTGATCGATGGTGGCGACGTCGCCGGTGTCGAAGTAACCGTCCTCGTCGAGGATGTTGGTGTCGACGCGATAATAGGCGCCGGCGATGGCGGGTCCCTTCACCTTGAGGCGGCCGAAGGTCTTGCCGTCCCACGGCAGCTCCTTGCCGGCGTCGTCGGTGATCTTCATTTCCACCATGAACGGCGCGTAGCCCTGCATCTGCAGCACGTCGAGCTTGGCGTCGCCGGTGAGGTGTGCGAACGGCGCCTGCAATGCGCCGACCGTGCCGAGCGGCGACATTTCCGTCATGCCCCAGGCGTGGCGGACTTCGACGCCCATGTCGTCGAACGCCTTGATCATCGAGCGCGGCATCGCCGAGCCGCCGCAGATCACGACCTTCAGGTCCGGCAGCTTGAGATTGTTCTTCTCCATGTGCTGCAGCAGCATCAGCCACACCGTCGGCACGCCGGCGGTGGTGGTGACCTTTTCGCTGGAGAGCAGCTCATAGACCGATGCGCCGTCGAGCTTCGGTCCCGGCATCACCAGCTTGGTGCCCATCGCGGGCGCCGAGAACACGATGCCCCAGCTATTGGCATGGAACAATGGCACCACCGGCAGCATTGTGTCCTTGGAGGTGGCGCCGAGCGCGTCGCCGTTATTGGCCATCAGCGAGTGCAGCACGTTGGAACGATGCGAATACAACACGCCCTTCGGATCGCCGGTGGTCCCCGACGTGTAGCACATCGCCGCCGCGGTATTTTCGTCGAATTCCTTCCACTTGAAATCACCGTCGACGTCGCCGATCCAGTCCTCGTAGGCGACCGCGTTCTTCAGCGTGGTCTGCGGCATGTGCTCCTTGTCGGTGAGCACGACGTAGCGCTCGACGCTCGGCAGATTGTCGGCGATCTTTTCCAGCAGCGGGACGAAGGTCAGGTCGGTGATGACGACGCGGTCCTGCGCGTGATTGATGATCCAGGCGATCTGTTCGGGAAACAGACGCGGATTGACGGTGTGGCACACCGCGCCGATGCCCATGATGCCGTACCAGCATTCGATGTGGCGGGCGGTATTCCAGGCGATGGTGGCAACGCGGTCGCCGAGCTTGATGCCGTCGCGGTCCAGCCGCTGGGCGACTTTCAGGGCCCGGGCGCGGATATTCCGGTAGTTGGTGCGGACGATCGGACCTTCCACCGACCGGGTGACGACTTCGCGGTCGCCATGGATCCTGGCCGCGTGGTCGATGATCCGGTGAGTCAGCATAGGCCAGTCTTGCATCAACCCGCGCATTCGAATTTCCTCCTCGTCGCGTCTTTCGGTCTTAATACCCTTGGAAGGGGATGCCATGGACATTAGCGCGCGGAACGCGGCTGGGAAATGCCCTTCTGGGCCAAACTCCTGCGGCGAAAGGCCAATATGGTTTCTGGCGGCGCTGCTGCTGGTGGTGTTTTCGGCCGCCGCGCCCGCGCAATCGGCGGCGTCGGACCGCCTCGTGGTTGCCGCGCGCTCCACGCCGTCCGACCCCGTGCCGCTGCCGCGTCCGCGCCCGCCGGTGCCGGAGGAGGCGAATACCGCACCCGCAGCCCCAAGCGAGGAGGCCGGGCCGGCCGCGAGCGATCAGCCCGCGGCGCCGTCGCCGTGCCGGCTGGCGCTGACTGAAGCGATCGCCATCGCGCCGAGCGTTCCCGCGATCACGGGGCCGGGCGCCTGCGGCGGCGACGATCTGGTGCGGCTCGAAGCCGTGGTGCTCAGCGACAAGCGGCGCGTGCCGCTGAAGCCGGCGGCGACTTTGCGCTGTGGCATGGCCACCGCCGTCGCGCAGTGGATCCGCACCGATATCGCGGCATTGGCCGCCAGCCAGGGCACGGCGGTCAGCGAACTCGACAACTTCAACTCGTTCGAGTGCCGGGGCCGCAATCGGATTGCCGGAGCAAAACTGTCCGAGCACGGTCGCGCCAATGCGCTCGACGTGCGCGGCATCAGGCTCGCGAACGGTCAGTCCCTGTCGTTGACCGACCGCAACGTGTCACGCGAGGCGCGCGAGAAGGTGATGAATTCGGTCTGCGCCCGTTTCACCACGGTGCTCGGCCCCGGCTCCGACGGCTATCACGAGGATCACATCCATCTCGATCTGGCGGAGCGCCGCAACGGCTATCGCATCTGTCACTGGGAACTGGACGGCAGCGCGCCGCTGGTGGCGACCCCGCTGCCGTCGCCGCGGCCGGACGAGGCGCCGCCGCGCGAAGTCGCCAGCCGTGACGACGGACAGGAGCCGACGCAAATCGAGGACGTGAAGGTGCAGCCGGTGACGCCGCCGCCGGCGCTGTCATTGTCGCCGGTGCCAATGGCGCGGCAGCCGGCCGACGTCGCCAAGCCGATTGCGCCGGAGCCGGGTCAGCCTGAGACGGTCAAGTCGGACACGGCCAAGTCGGAGACAGCAAAGTCAGGCGCAGCCAGGCCTACGGCAAAATCGTCGCCGGGCGCCAGGCGCGCGGCCCGTGAGGCGCCGACACAGCCGATGCAGATCGCGCCCGATGCGACGCCGGCAAACAATCCGCCGTCGTCCCTGCGCCACGCGAAGCCGCGAAAGACGGCGCGCGCGAAATCGCGCCGCAGCGAACCGGATCTGCCGCGCGTTCTGCGAAAAATGTTTGAATGAGGGGATAAGAATGGCGTTCGTAAAACTGGTCGCAGTCGTGTCGAGTTCAATGCAATAAAAAAGCGCCGGGCGACCGGCGCTTTTTTATTGTCGATGGCGTCGCGCGACGGCTTAGAGCATTTTCGAGGTGAATTGAATCACCCCGGACGATGCATCACCTCTCCTCGGGGAGAGGCCGGAGCCGAAGGCTCCGGGTGAGGGGGAACGGTCGTCATTGATACTGTAATCCCTCACCCCAACCCTCTCCAACGGGAGAGGGGGTACGTAACGTTTCGCGGCAGGTGTTTCCATCCAAATCGAAAACGCTTTAGTAGTTGCCGTTGCCGCCGCCCTGCAGCGCCAGTTGCGGCTTGTAGGGCGAGTCGCCGTGCTTCGGCTCCAGCACCACCACCGGCGCGTTCATCTTGACGCGGTTGTAGAGGTCGATGACGTCCTCGTTGAGCATGCGGATGCAGCCCGAGGAAATCGAGGCGCCGATATATTCCGGCTGATTGGTGCCGTGGATGCGGAACAATGTGTCCTTGTTGCCCTGATAGAGGTAGAGCGCGCGGGCGCCGAGCGGGTTGTCCGGGCCGCCCGCGACGCGTGTCGGCAGACCTTCGATGCGCTTGTGGATGTCGGCGGTCGGCACCCAGTCCGGCCACTCGCGCATGTTGCCGACCCGCGCCACGCCGGAGAAGGCGAGCGCTTCTTCGCCCACCGTCACGCCGTAGCGGATCGCCTTGCCACCCTCGAGCACGTAGTAGAGGTAGTGATTGTCGGAGTCGACCAGGATCGAGCCCGGCGCTTCCTTGCGGTGATAATCGACGATGGCGCGGCGGAACGGCTGCGGCACCGGCGACTTGTCATAGCGAACCTTGGCCAGCAGCTCTTTGTCGCGCGGCTTGAACTGGTTGGTGTTGGTGGCTTCGAACTGCGTCGCGGTCTGGCAGCCTGCCAACATCAACCCGGCGGCGAGAAGTCCCAACTTGGCATAGAACGACATCAACGTGATCCAATCTGCTTGATACGAATGCTTTGCCGGATGGTCCGGCTCGGCAATAGTCTGGTCTTGATCGATGGCTGATGCCGGGACATGTCGCCCCGAAACCCGCCGAGCTTACTGCGTGCCGGTTAATCCGGCGTTTACCACAATGGCCTGCTGGCGTTCCGAATTCGGCATCCGCCTGCCGCGGCCGCTGCGAGCGGGCGGCAAAGATCGAATTCAATCCATCAGTAGTTTCCGTTCGCGGCTCCACCTTGCAGCGCCAGTTTGGGGTTGAAGGGCGAGTCGCCGTGCTTCGGCTCCAGCACCACCACCACAGTGCCCAGTTTGACGCGGTTGTAGAGGTCGATGACGTCCTCGTTGGTCATGCGGATGCAGCCCGACGAAATCGACGCGCCGATGTATTCCGGCTGGTTGGTGCCGTGGATGCGGAACAGCGTGTCCTTGCCGCCGGAATAGAGATAGAGCGCGCGCGAGCCCATCGGATTGTCCGGCCCCGGCGCCACATATTTCGGCACGCCCAGGCGCTCGATCTCGCCCGGCGTCGGATGCCAGGCTGGCCACTCGGCCATGGCGCCGACCTTGGCGATGCCGGACCAGGCCATGGCTTCTTCGCCCACGGTTATTCCGTAGCGGATCGCCTTGCCGCCCTCGAGCACGTAATAGAGATAGTGATTATCGGAATCGACCACGATCGATCCCGGTTCTTCCTTGCGGTGATAGGTGACGATGGCGCGGCGGAACGGCGCCGCGACGGGCGTCTTGACGTAGCTGGCCTTGGCCAGCAGCTCCCTGTCATGCGGCTTGAAGTTGGCGGTGTTGGTCGGCTCGAGATGCGTCGCGGTGGTTTCGACGCAGCCCGCCAGCAAAAGGCCAACAGCCAGAATTCCCAACTTTCCGAGCGGCGACATCGTGTGATCCGTATCTGAGCGGAACGCCCGACCGCGCAGTCGGCACCCAGCGCCGGCACGACGATTCCGCTGCATCTACTATCGCCGAAACGTACCGTAATTCCAGCGGTTAGAGGCTGGCTTCGCTATGCAGCATGACGGTTGTGGCATTTTTGCCGCAACGCGAGCACCGCCGCCGGCCGGCGCGCCGCCGCGAAAGCCCGCGCATCACGGCCTCGTCACGCCGATGTCATTCTCCGTGTGCAAACGCGGAGGCTGGCGGCGGCTTCGTCCCCTTGGTTGCGCCCTGCGATCCGGAAAGACTTGCCAGAATCGGCCGGATCGGCGCACTCAGGCGGATAGGGCCTCGCCGTCGATCGCGTCGTCCCGCACCGGCTGATCGCCGCCTCTGGAGTTCTTGCATGCTGACCATCTTCGCGCCGACCGGTTCAGCCCTGAAGAAAGTCGATTGCGCGGATTTGGGGTCGTTACCGGCCAACGCGGTGTGGGTGGATATGGTCAACCCGACGCCGGAGGAGGATCGCGCCGTCGAACATCTGCTGCGGATCGCGGTGCCGACCCGCGAGGAGATGCAGGAGATCGAAATCTCCAGCCGCCTGTATGTCGAGAACGGCGCGCGCTACATGACCGCGATCCTGATGTGCGGCTCCGAGACCGACGCGCCGCGCACCACACCCGTCACCTTCATCATGTCGGATCGTCGCCTCGTGACCGTGCGCTACGACAGTCCGCGCCCGTTCGCCGCTGTCGAGCACAAGCTGCAGCGCACGTCTTCGCCGGATGTCAACGGCGAAGCGATCATGCTGGAATTGCTGGAGGCGGTGATCGATCGCTGCGCCGATATTCTCGAACGCGCCGGCGCCGATGTCGATGCGGTGAGCCGGGAAATCTTCGAGCCGGAAGGCTCCGCGCGCACCGGCCACGCCAAGCGTTATTCCGATATCCTGATCGCGATCGGCCGCAAGGGTGACCTCACCTCGAAAGTGCGCGAGAGTCTGGTGTCGATCGGCCGCGTCGTCACTTTCGTCATCGCCGAGGCGGATAACGTCAAATGGTCGAAGGAGCGGCGCGCGCAGCTCAAGACCATGCAGCGCGACGTCGTTTCGCTGTCCGACCACGCGACCTATCTGTCGAACAAGATCACCTTCGTGCTCGACGCCATGCTGGGCGTGGTCAATCTCGAGCAGAACAACATCATCAAGCTGTTCTCGGTGATGGCGGTGGTGTTGATGCCGCCGACGCTGATCGCCTCGATCTACGGCATGAACTTCCGGATGATGCCCGAGCTGGACTGGCCGCACGGTTATCCGATGGCGCTGATCGCCATGCTGTGTGCGGCGATCGGGCCTTACATGTTCTTCAAGTGGAAGAAGTGGCTGTAAGGCAATACCGGGCCATGCCGCCGGTCGTCCTGTGGTGGCGGCGTCTATCACCCGTCTAGATGAACAGTTCGTTGCACCGGGTGCTCAGGAAACGCGAATCTCCTTGTGCCACGGGGCTTTTTGGCATGTCCCGGAATGATGGAACGATGCCACAATTTCTCCCGTAAAATTTGAGCGTTGCGCTGAACGATTGGTCCAAGGGTTTCTGCGATAAGCCCTCACCGACAAGTGAGGACCCAAATGGTTGAAAAACTGATCGCCCGCGGACGCAACGTCATCGATCTTTCGACTTATCGGCAGCGCTCGCATTCGCCGGTCGCTCAGCCATTGGTGGCCAGTCGCAATTACTGCTCGCATTGCGGCGCATGGCTTGCCGAAGGCGAGTCGGAGGATGAGTGCTCGACCCTCGACGCCGGCACCGGATTCCGCGCCACCCGCGTGCAGTGACTGATCGCTTCGCTCGTTCGTGTGAAATGCAATCAGGTGGAATGGGAGTTGAGCACGGCGTGCTCCCTCTCCCGTTGGGAGAGGGTGGGGTGAGGGTTATAGCCTCAATAACGCTCGATCCCTCTCACCCGGAGCCTGCGGCGCCGACCTCTCCCCGGCGGGGAGAGGTGAGGCATCGTCCGAGGCGATTCCATCAGCAACGAAAACGCTCAAAAGTCACCGAGCTCTAAACGTGCTGGCCGCCGTTGATGTGAATCTCCGCGCCGTTGACGTAGGACGATGTTTCCGAACACAGCACGTAGATGATCTTCGCCACCTCGTCCGGCGTGCCGAGACGGCGCAGCGGAATCTGGCTCTCGACGATCTTTTCCGTCCCCGGTGACAGGATCGAGGTATCGATCTCGCCGGGCGCGATGGCATTGACGCGGATGCCGAAGCGGCCGAAGTCGGAGGCCATCTCGCGGGTCAGCGCGGCCAGCGCGGCTTTCGACGTCGCATAAGCAGCACCTGCGAACGGATGCACGCGCGAGCCCGCGATCGACGTCACGTTCACCACTGAGCCCTTCGCTGCCTTCAATTCGTCGAGCAGGCCGCGCGCCATCATGATCGGCGCAAAGAAGTTGACACGAAACACATGGCTCCAGGTGTCGGTGTCGGTTTCGATCGAGCCGAGCCGGCTGCCGTCCGGCGCCTTCGGCGAAATCGCGGCGTTGTTGACCAGCGCGTGCAGGGTGTTGCCTTCGAGCCGCTCGCGGATTTCCTTGATCGCGCGTTGCGTGTCGTCGTGGCTGGCGAGGTCGACCTGAATGTGATCCTCCGGCCCGGCGCCCCACGGGCACTCCTCGGGAAACGGATGGCGCGAACAGGTCAGCACGCGCCAGCCCGCGCTGGAGAAGCGGATGACGGTCGCGTGGCCGATGCCGCGGCTCGCGCCGGTCAGCAGCAGGGTTCGTCGCGGCGCGTTGCTGGTGTTCTGCATCGGGGTTCTCTTGTTTCTTTCTTCGTCATGCCCGGGCTTGTCCCGGGCATCCATCTTTTTGCAAGAAGGATGGATTGCCGGACCAAGTCCGGCAATGACGGCTTGCGTTGATCTACGGATACATGCGCGTCTTGGTCCACGCCATGTCGGGCGTGTCGCGGCGGAATTCAATGCGGTCGTGCAGCCGGAACGGGCGGTCGTGCCAGAACTCGATGCGCAGCGGCGTGATGCGCCAGCCGCTCCAGCCCGGCGGGCGCGGCACATCGCCAAGAACGTATTTCGCCGCGAACTTGGCGATCGCCTGCTCGAAGGCGAAGCGGCTCTCCAGCGGCTGCGACTGCTTGCTGGCCCAGGCCCCGATCTGCGCCTGCTTCGGCCGTGTCGCGAAGTAGGCGTCGGCCTCGGCATCGGTCACCGGCGTCACCGGGCCGCGGATCCGGACTTGCCGGCGCAGCGACTTCCAATGAAACAGCAGCGCGGCTTTCGGATTGGCGGCGAGCTCGCGGCCCTTCTGGCTGGCGAGGTGGCTGAAGAACACGAAGCCATCGGTATCATAGCCCTTCATCAGCACCATGCGGACATCCGGCAGGCCGTCGGCATCGACGGTCGCCAGCGCCATGGCGTTGGGATCGTTGGGCTCGCTTGCCGAAGCTTCCGCAAACCATTCCGCAAACAGGCCGAAGGGATTCTCAGCCGCAGTGAAATCACCAGACGTTAACTGGCTTGGGTGTTTCATGGAGGCTGGATCAGTCATGTTCGGAGTTCCGTGTTGTTTCGGCCTTTTGCCCAGAGTCCGTCCGGACCCTTGCGTCGGCCAACCTTATATAAGGTAAGGCAACGTTTTGGCCTATCGGCGATGCGGCCGGCCGGTATGCTGATGACAGCGATTCTCGTCGGCTCGGCGCTGGGCGGCTGCAGCATCGGCAAATTCGACAGCCTGTCTCAGGCCTCCGAGGGCGATACCACCGGCTCGATCCCGTCGGCACCGGCTGCGGCTCGGAACGATCAGCCGACCGCCGCCGATCTGGCCTTCGCGCGGGTGGCGGCGTCGGATGTGCTCACCAAGGGCGGCAAGGACTCCAGCCAGCCATGGGAGAACCCGAAGACCGGGGCGAGAGGTTCGGTGACGCCGCTGGCGAGCGCCTATTCGTCGGAGGGCCGGACCTGCCGGGATTTTCTCGCGAGCTACGTCAACGGCGCCCTGGAAACCTGGCTGCACGGGGCCGCCTGCCGCGACGACGGCGGACGCTGGGAAATCCGCACACTGAAACCGTGGAAACAGAGCTGATGGCGTCGGTTCCGTCCAGCGGACCCGTTGCAAAAATGCCACGAACCTCCCAGATGTAACGCGAATGGGCCGTTCGGCCATATCCCGGCTTTAAGGAGACGAGACGGATGCGCGACCCCTACGAGGTCTTGGGGGTGCAGCGAAACGCAAGCGCTGCGGCGATCAAGAGCGCCTATCGCAAGCTTGCGAAGAAGCATCACCCCGATAACAACAAGAATGACCCCAAAGCGGCCGCTCGCTTTGCCGAATTGAATTCGGCCAACGAGATCCTCGGCGACGAGGCCAAGCGCAAGCAGTTCGACCGTGGTGAAATCGATGCCGAGGGCAAGCCGCGCTTTCAGGGCTTTCCCGGCGGCGGCGCGGGACCGCGCGGAGCGGGCGGTGCCGGTTTCGAGCAATTCCATTTCCGCACCGGCGGCGGTCCGGGCGGCTTCGGCGGTGCCGGTGGCGGCGCGGCCTTCGAGGACATTCTGAACAGCATGTTCGCC
>DATMSE010000043.1:0-18134 GCA_035565575.1 Xanthobacteraceae bacterium | reverse complement strand
CCGGATTCGGTGCCATCCCAACCGGTTCCGTCATCCCGAAAGTGCCCGCATAACGGAACCGGCTCTTCGAGAGGATCGGTGCTAGTGGCTCATCCGCGCCGAAGCGGGATGGCCCGGCACCTTGAAGCGCTTGCCGGTGTCTTTCACCTTGGTGCCGCTGACCTTGAGGATCGAGAAATCCTGGTCGAGGTAGTTGCCGACCAGCATGTAGTTGCCGTCCGGCGTGAACACGACGGCTTCCGGCAGGCCGCCAACTTCGATGTCCTGGGTCTTGGTGACCTTCTTGCCGTCGATCTTCAGCACCGCGACGCTGCCGTTCTTGTGACGGAAGTAGGCGTCCTTGGCGGCGTTGGAGCCGCGCAGGATCGCCGCCGCCGCGATGTTGCCCTTGGGGCTGATGGCAAAGCCCTCGGGGCCGTCGCCGACCACGACGCGGTCGATGGCGCGCGGCGGATTGAGGGTAAGGTCGAACACGCTGACGGTATCGACGCTGCCGTCCGATGCGCCGGCATTGCCGTTGTCGGCGGTGATCGCCAACTGTCCGTTCGGTGTCACCGCGACGTTGTAGGGCCACAGGCCGGCGGCGAGATCCATCTTGTTATAGGTGACCTTGCCGTTGGCGATGTCGAGCACCGCGAGCTTGTGCGTGGTGAACTTCACCGCATAGGCGTGCTTGCCGTCCGGCGCGAAGGTGACGTGCGCGACACTGTCGCCCATCGCGACAGTGTCCGTTACCTTGACGTCGGTGCCGTTGACTGAAAGCACGGTGATGGAGTTGTCGCCGCGATTGGCCACCAGTGCCATTTTGCCGTCGGGACTGAAAGAAAGACCGGAGGGCTGCTTGCCGGCGGTGAGGGTCGCCGCGAGTTTCGCCGGCTTGGCCTTGAGGTCGATGACGTAGACCTTGTTGTCGGGGATTATCTTCAGCGCGTCGCCGTCCTTGGTGACGTCCACCGAGTCCGCCACCAGCGCGACGCTTCCGGTGGGATCGATATCGACATTGACCGGCGGCCCGACCACGGAATTCTCCAGCGGCAGATTGGCGACGATCTTGGGATTTTCCGGATTGGCGAGATCGACGATGACCACCGAGTCCTTCCCCGCGGGCGACAGCACCGTCTTGCCGGCGTCGTCCCACAAAACCTTCTCGTCATTGCCGACGATCATGAACGGCGCAGCATGCGCAACGCCGAGTGCCGTGCCGCCAAGCATGATCGCAGTCGCAAGCGATAGTCCGACCGAACGCGATATCGACATTGTTTGTTCTCTCCCTTGAATCCCCGGGCGGTTTTCCCGGATGTGGTTGGGCGGAGCGTACCGGTTCCGCTGTCGGGCCGCTACTGGGATGAGAGGTCGATCGCGCGGCTCCCTCGCGCGGCATGGGCCGAATGTCTCAGCCGCGAAGGGTTGACCGTCGCGCCGTATCCGGTCACTTTCTCGTCAAATTCAACCTGGGGGAGAATTCTGCTCATGAAAGCGAAGCTGCTTGCGGCGGTCGCGGTATCCGTGGCCCTGGTTTCGGCACCGGCTGCGCACGCCGAACAGTTCATCAACGTGCTCACCGGCGGGACGTCCGGCGTCTATTATCCGCTCGGCGTCGCCATCGGGAAAATCTACAGCGACAAGATTTCAGGCGCCAAGACCCAGGTGCAGGCGACCAAGGCGTCGGTCGAAAACCTCAACCTCCTGGAGCAGGGCCGCGGTGAAATCGCATTCACGCTCGGTGACTCGCTGAAGGCGGCGTGGGAAGGCGACGAGGAAGCCGGCTTCAAGAAGAAGCTGACGAAGCTCCGCACCATCGGCGCCATCTATCCGAACTATATCCAGATCGTCGCCACCGCTGAGAGTGGGATCAAGACCTTGGCGGACCTCAAGGGCAAGAGCCTCTCGGTCGGCGCGCCGAAGTCCGGCACCGAGCTGAATTCGCGCGCGATCCTCAAGGCCGCCGGCATGACCTACAAGGACATCGGCAAGGTCGAGTATCTGCCGTTCGCGGAATCCGTCGACCTGATGAAGAACCGCCAGCTTGCGGCGACGCTGCAATCGGCCGGCCTCGGCGTCGCGTCGCTGAAGGATCTCAGCAACTCGAACGAGATCAATGTGGTGTCGGTACCCAAGGAGATCGTGGACAAGATCGGTCCGCCGTTCATCGCGGCGACGATCCCGGCCAACACCTACAAGGGCCAGGACAAGGACGTGCCGACCGCCGCGGTGGTGAACTTCCTCGTCACCAGTTCGGCGGTGTCGGACGATCTCGCCTACCAGATGACCAAGCTGGTCTATGAATCGCTGCCGGAATTGCAGTCGGCGCACGCGGCCGCCAAGGACATCAAGCTGGAAGCTGCGGCGACCGGCAGCCCGGTTCCGCTGCATCCGGGCGCGATCCGTTACTTCAAGGAAAAAGGCCTGATCAAGTAGGCGCTTTTCAACGATGCGTTTCTGACGTGATGGCCGGGCTTGTCCCGGCCATCCACGTCTTTCTTGCAGCCTCGCCATCAAGGCGTGGATGGCCGGAATAAATCCGGCCATGACGAAAGACGGTCTCGTTATCGGATAGCTGGTCAGCCCTGAAAATGGCGAACGCATTTTCGGTCGGTTCTGGGATTGAGAACGATGTCGCAAGCAACAGCACTGCCGCAGGGTGAAGCCGTTGAGCCGGTCAAGGTCGACCTCGGCAATTTCGAGCACGGTTTTCCGGAAGGCTTCGGACCCGGCCGCTGGGGACTGCTCGCCTACTGCATCGGCATTGCCTTCGCGGCGTTTCAGATCGCCATCGCTGCCTGGAACATCCTGCCGAGCCAGGTGGTGCGCGGCGTCCATGTCGGCTTCATCGTCCTGTTGACCTTCGGCCTGATCGGCAACTTCACCGCCAAGACCGACAAGGCGCGGGCGATGGCCTGGCTGATCGGCGGTCTCGGCTTCCTCTGCGGCCTGTATCAGTGGATCTTCTATGCCGATCTGATTCAGCGCGACGGCGATCCGACCAACATGGACCTCGTGGTCGGCACGCTATTGGCGGTGCTGATCTTCGAAGGCACGCGGCGGCTGATGGGCGCGGCGCTGCCGCTGATGTGCGGCGCCTGCATCCTTTACTGGGCCTTCGGGCAGTATCTGCCGTCGCCGCTCAATCATCGCGGCTATGGCTTCGACCAGATCATCACGCATCTGTCTTACGGCACCGAAGGCTTTTACGGCGTGCCGATCTATGTCTCGGCGACCTATATCTTCCTCTTCATCATGTTCGGTTCGTTCCTCGAACGGGCCGGGATGATCCAGCTCTTCACCGACGTTTCGCTCGGCATCTTCGGTGGCAGTCGCGGTGGCCCGGCCAAGGTGGCGGTCGTCGCATCGGGCATGATGGGAACGATCTCCGGCTCCGGCGTCGCCAACGTCGTCACCGTCGGCCAGTTCACCATCCCGCTGATGATCCGTTTCGGTTACCGCCGGGCGTTTGCCGCCGGCGTCGAGGCCACTGCCTCGATGGGCGGCCAGATCATGCCGCCGGTGATGGGCGCGGTGGCGTTCATCATGGCCGAGACGCTCGGCGTCGACTACATGGTGATCGTGCGCGCCGCGGTGATTCCGGCGATCCTGTATTTCGCCTCCGCGTTCTGGATGGTGCATCTCGAGGCCGGCAAATACGGCCTCAAGGGCATGAGCCGCGCCGAGATGCCGAGCGCATGGAAAGCGCTGGTGGCGCGCTGGTACCTGGTGTTGCCGCTCGCCGTGCTGGTGTTCATGCTGTTCGAGGGCTTCACGCCGCTTTATGCCGGCATCATGGGACTGGCGCTGACGGCGACCCTGATCCTCGGCGCCAGCATCGCGCTCGGCCTGCCCAACCAGATGATCCGCTATCTGTTCTGGATCCTGCTGGCGCTGGTGGTCGGCGCCATGTTCCAGCGCGGCATTGACATCATGATGGTCGGCCTCGTGGTCGGCGGCCTGGTCATTCTGGCAGCCCTCACCAAGGGAGGCCGAGCCACGCTGGTCGCCTGCCGCGATTCGCTGGCGGAAAGCGCCAAGTCGTCGCTCACCGTCGGCATGGCCTGCGCCATCGTCGGCACCATCATCGGCATGATGACGCAGACCGGCGTCGGCAACATCTTCGGCAACTGGGTGATCGGCATCGGCGAGAACAGCCTGTTCCTGGCGCTGGTGATGACGATGCTGCTGTCGATCCTGCTCGGCACCGGCATCCCGACGATCCCGACCTACATCATCACCGCGGCGCTCGCCGCGCCGGCGCTGGCGAAGCTCGGCGTGCCGCTGATCGTCAGCCACATGTTCGCCTTCTACTACGGCATCATGGCGGATCTCTCGCCGCCGGTGGCGCTCGCGGCCTTCGCGGCCGCGCCGATTGCCAAGGAGAATCCGGACACCATCGGCTGGGAGGCGATGCGCATTGCGCTCGCCGGTTACGTCATTCCGTTCATCGCGGTGTATTCGCCGGCGTTGATGTTGCAGACCGGCGATCCGATGGAAGCCTATCTCGGCTTCTACGGCGCGGTCGCTTACGCCACGGTGAAGGCGCTGATCGCGATCGGTCTGTTCGGCATGGTGGCCATCGGCTTCCTGTTCACGCGCATGACCATCATTGAGCGCGTTGTCACCTTCCTCGCGGCGCTCTGCCTGCTTGGCGAATTCCAGTACAGCGACTGGGTCGGTTTCGCGCTGACCGCGGTCGTCGTGTTCTGGGATTGGCGGCGACGGCCGGCGCCGGACGCAGTCGCGGCGTGAGCCTGTGCCTGATCTCCGCCGGCGTCACCAAGACATTGGCGGTGACTGCCTTCACGCTGGTGTGGACGCATTCGATTGAGAAGATCGACTGGCAGGAGAACTGGCGCATCACGCCGCAAGGACTCGAACTGGTCGAGGCGCGCGTGAAAGGCTCCGGCGCCGGCATGGAGCCGCCGCCGGACGCGCGCCTTGTCGGCGGCTGGTTCGTCTGGCAGCCGCATCGCGCGCCGATGCCGGATGTCGTGCTGGGCAATTCCGGCCTCGCCGGCGAATGGCGGCTGTGCGCGAAGGGGCGGTGCCGTACATTGTCGAAGATTCTCGGCCATGACATTGGCCCGCATCCGACGACGATGCGCGCGTGCGATTAGCCGTCATTGCGAGCACTCGGATCAGCGCTTCGCGCCGTCCGCGTACAGGCTCCGCGAAGCAATTTGGAAAAGCACCAAGCAAGACTGGATTGCTTCGTCGCCACGCTCTCGCAATGACGAACCGATATTGCAACTCCGTGCGAATTACATCGCCCGGCGCGGCTGCGGGATTTTCGTTGCGAGAATCTTGTCGATGCGGCGGCCGTCGAGGTCGACGATCTCGAAGCGCCAACCATGGGCGTCGCGGGTGTCGCCCACGTCGGGAATCGCGCCGAACAATTGCAGCATGAAGCCGGCGGCGGTGTTGTAGGGGCGGGACAGCGGCAGCGGAATGCCGAGCAGATTGGCGAACTCGTCCGCCGTCATCCAGCCTTCGATCAGGTAGGAGCCGTCAGGCCGCTTGACGGCGGGCTTCTCCGCCGGCCCTTCCTCGGTGTGGAAGCCGCCGACGATGGACTCGAGAATGTCGGCCGCAGTGACCACGCCTTGGAAGCTGCCGTATTCGTCATGCACGAGGCCGAGATGCACCGGTGAATTGCGCAGGATCGTCAGCACGTCGCGCGCATCCGCCACCTCCGGAATCACCGGCACCTCGCGGACCAGCGTGCGAAGATCGGGTGCGACGCCGGCGAGATAGCCGTCCAGCATGTCTTTCGCCTGCACCACGCCGAGCGCGGCATCGGGATCGCCGTCAAACACCGGCAGCCGCGAGTGATGCGTCGTCATCAGCGCTTCGCGAATGACATCGGGCGGATCGGCGAGGTCGATGAAATCCACTTCGCGGCGCGGCGTCATCACCGCGCCGACCGGCTGATCGCCGAGCCGCATCACGCCGGCGATCATTTCCTTCTCGCCCGGCTCCAGCACGCCGGCGGTTTCCGCCTCGCGCACCAGCGAGCGGATTTCATCCTCGGTGACGGTCTCCTCGCTCATGCCGCTCTGGCCGAGGACGCGCAGCAGGAGCTTGCCGGAGATGTCCAACAGCCACACCACCGGCGAGGAGATGCGCGCCAGCGTCATCATCGCCGGCGCGACCCGCACGGCGATCGATTCCGGATTGCGCAGCGCGATCTGCTTCGGCACCAGCTCGCCGATGATCAGCGAGGCATAGGTGATGCCGCCGACCACCGCGCCGACGCCGAGCGTGTCGGCCACGCCTTTGGCGAGGCCGAGGTCCAGCAACCAGACCGTGAGCCGCTGCCCGAGCGTGGCGCCGGAGAAGGCGCCGGACAGCACGCCGACCAGCGTGATGCCGATCTGCACGGTGGAGAGGAACTTGCCGGGATCGGAGGCGAGGGTCAGGGCCCGCCGCGCGCCGATCACGCCCCTTTCGGCCAATGCGGCAAGCCGCGCGGGGCGGGACGAGACGATGGCGAGTTCGGACATCGCGAGCAGACCGTTGATGACGATCAGGATCGTGATGATTCCGAGTTCGAGGCCCAGCATGATCTCTTCACTCTATCAGATCGGTTTCCGTCGGCGGCATGAGAATTTGACGCGGCAGCATGATTGCGGGACAAGTTGCGGGGCAACCATCGGGAACAAGCAGGAGACGTGGGTGAAGAGGCTGGAGGGAAAGACTGCCATCGTGGTGGGCGCCGGATCGATCGGGCCGGGATGGGGCAATGGCAAGGCCACGGCAGTCACTTTCGCGCGCGAGGGCGCGCAGGTGTTCTGCGTCGACCGTAACGGCAAGGCTGCCGAGGAAACCGCGAGCATCATCGCCAAGGAAGGCGGCAAGGCGGAGGCGTTCGCCGCCGACGCCGCGCGCGAGGATGACATCAAGGCGATGGTTGCCACCTGCTTGAAAGCCTACGGCCGCATCGATGTGCTCGATAATAATGTCGGCATCGCCGAAGTTGGCAGCGTGGTCGAGGTTGAGGAGAAGGATTGGGATCGCGTGTTCGCGGTCAATCTCAAGAGCGCCTATCTTGCCATGAAGCACGTCATCCCGGTGATGGCCAAACAGGGCGGCGGCTCGATCATCAACATCTCGTCGATCGCCTCGATCCGTCACCTCGGCATTTCCTACGTCACCTATGCGACGACGAAGGCGGCGATGAACCAGATGACCCGCACCACGGCGGTGGAATTCGCGCCGAAGAACATCCGCGTCAACGCGGTGCTCCCGGGTCTGATGAAGACGCCGATGGTGGAACATTCCGCCGGCCTCGCAGCGAGCTACGCCAAGGGCGACGTCGAGGCGATGTGGAAACGGCGCGACGAGCAGGTGCCGATGGGGCACATGGGCGAGGGCTGGGATGTCGCCAATGCCGCGCTGTTCCTCGCCTCCGATGAATCGCGCTACGTCACCGGTATCGAACTGGTGGTGGACGGCGGGCTGACGCTCAAGGTGAGCTAGCCGCAAGTCTTTGAGGCCGGCAACGGCGTTGTCCCGAGGGCTGCGCGCATAGCGTGGAGCCTCGAAGGCGCTGCTCGCCCTTCGAGATATTGCTGCGCAATGCGCCTCAGGGTGACGGCTTCGCATGATCTTATGCGGCCCCGCCGGACGCTGCTTTGGTCGACTTGCAACGGCCGGTTTCCGCGCGCATGGTCGGCCGCAAAGAATTGGGACCGTTGGGAGAGTATGCCCATGAATATGCAGGACAAAAGCCGGTATCACGAAGCCTATGCGCGCTCGATGCGCGATCCCGAGGGCTTCTGGGCCGATGCAGCGCGCGCCATCGACTGGATCGAGCCGGCCAAGAAGGTGTTCGATCCGAATATGGGCCTCTACGGCCGCTGGTTCGCCGGCGCGGTGGTGAACACCTGCTACAACGCGCTGGATCGCCATGTCGCGAACGGTCGTGCCGAGCAACTGGCCCTGATCCACGATTCGCCCGTGACCAACAGCGTCACCACCTACACCTACGCGCAGATGCTGCACGAGGTGAAAACCTTTGCCGCGCTGATGCAGGATTTCGGCGTCGGCAAGGGCGACCGCGTCATCATCTATATGCCCTTGGTGCCCGAAGCGATGGTGGCGATGCTGGCCTGCGCGCGGATCGGCGCGGTGCATTCGGTGGTGTTCGGCGGATTTGCCGCCAAGGAATTGGCGACCCGCATCGACGATGCCCAGCCGAAGCTGGTGTTGTCAGCCAGTTGCGGCATCGAGCCAGGCCGCATCGTCGCCTACAAGCCGCTGCTCGACGATGCCATCAAGCTCGCCGCGCACAAGGTGCCGGCCTGCATCATCCTGCAACGGCCGCAGCAGACCTGCGATCTCATCGCCGGCCGCGATCACGACTGGAAGGACCTGCGCGACAAGACGGTGGCGGCGAAGAAGGAAGCCGCCTGCGTGCCGGTGCTGGCGACCGATCCGCTGTATATTCTCTATACCTCGGGAACGACTGGCGTGCCGAAAGGCGTGGTGCGCGACAACGGCGGCCACCTCGTCGCCATCAACTGGTCGATGTTTAATCTCTACGGCGTCAAGCCCGGCGAGGTGTGGTGGTGCGGCTCCGACATCGGCTGGGTGGTCGGCCACAGCTACATCATTTACGGCCCGCTGTTTCACGGCAACACCTCGATCATGTACGAGGGCAAGCCGGTCGGCACGCCGGATGCCGGTGCGTTCTGGCGCGTCATCTCGCAGCACAAGGCGGTGGCGTTCTTCACCGCGCCGACCGCGTTTCGCGCCATCAAGAAGGACGATCCGAACGGCGAGTTCATCCGCAAATACGATCTCTCGCATTTCCGCACGCTGTTCCTCGCCGGTGAGCGCGCCGATCCGCCGACCATCGAATGGGCCGAGACGCAGTTGAAGGTGCCGGTGATCGATCACTGGTGGCAGACCGAAACCGGCTGGTGCATCGCCGGCAATCCGGTCGGCCTCGGGCAACTGCCGGTCAAGCACGGCTCGCCGACGGTGCCGATGCCGGGCTATCAGGTCGATATCGTCGACGAGGCAGCGAAGCCGGTGCCGGCCGGCACCATGGGCTCGATCGTCATCAAGCTGCCGCTGCCGCCGGGCTGCCTGCCGACCTTGTGGCAGCAGGACGAGCGCTGCAAGGAAGCCTATTTCAACGAGTTTCCCGGCTACTACAAAACCTCCGACGCCGGCTACAAGGACGAGGACGGCTACGTTTTCGTCATGGGCCGCACCGATGACATCATCAACGTCGCGGGACACCGGCTCTCCACCGGCGGCATGGAGGAAATCCTCGCCTCGCATCCGGACGTCGCCGAATGCGCCGTGCTCGGCATCAAGGACGCCATCAAGGGCGAAATCCCCTGCGGCCTTTTGGTGCTGAAGGCCGGCGTCACACGGCCCGCGGCGGAGATCGAGAGGGAGATCGTGGCGCTGGTGCGCGAGAAGCTCGGTCCGGTCGCAGCCTTCAAGCTGGCGATCACCGTGACGCGGCTGCCGAAGACGCGCTCCGGCAAGATCCTGCGCGGCACCATCAAGAAAATGGCCGATGGCGATCCATGGACCGTGCCCGCGACCATCGAGGACCCGAAGGTGCTCGATGAAATCGGCGCGGCGCTGAAGGGGCGGGTCTGACACGCGGTTGCGATCGTGGTCGTCTCTCCCGCTTGCGGGGGAGAGACAGAGAGAGGGCTTTTGCGGGAAAAGTTTGCCACTCAACTTTGCCGCCACGCAAAACTTCCCCCACCCCGACCCTCCCCGCGAGCGGGAGAGGGAGCGCGCCGTGACCTCGGATCACTTCGTTTTCGTAATCGTGAGGCCCGCCTTGTTTGTGACGGATTGCCGGGGCATTCCGGCAGCCTCGTCGCTCCAACCTCAAGGTAAGCGTATGTCCATGAAGCTCGTCCCGACGACATTCCTCGCGCTTGCGCTATTCGGCACGAGCCTCGCCGGCTGCTCCAGCTTCGAACGGCATCAGGCGCCGGAAGCGGCCGCTGCAACGCAGGCCGACGACGACACCATCTGTCGCGCCAACGGCGTCGCGCCGGGCTCGGATGCCTATGTCGCCTGCCGCAAGAATCGCGACGCCCAACGCGGCGGCGCCACCGACCGGCTGGAGCGCAGCCACCGCAATCTGGCGGAGCGCATGCTGAACGGGCAGTAGCCCGTTTCGTCAGGCTTCGATGTAGTGGGCGATGCTGGTCGGGGCTGGAATTGGCAGCCCGTCCTCGTTCAAGCCGTCGATATGAAAGCGGATAGCCTCGCGGATTTCGCGCTCGACAGCTTCGACGCTGTTACCGGTGGCCACGCAGCCGGGCAAGTCCGGCACGTAAGCCGAAAAATTGCTTCCCGCTTTTTCGATCACCACAGCGTAACGCATCAGTGCTGCTCCTTCAGACCAGCCTGCTTCAAGATACTGCCAATGTGCCCGGCGCAAGATCGTCGGACAGCTTGCCTGCAACGGTGACGCGTCCCGGTTTGACCGCATGTTTGTAGTGCCGGTGACTGCCGCGCATCGCGACCTGAAACCATCCGTCGTCTTCAATCATCCGAATGGCGTCGCGAACCTTCATAGCGACCGAATCCGCGTCCGAAGCCGTTTGCGGTTGCAGTCACATCCGGCCCGACCTCACTAAGGCCGGAGCAGCAAATCCTACTCCTCCTCGTCGTCCTGCTTCTTGCCGCCCAGCGTCTTCAGCTTGGCGAACACGGCATCGACGTTGAGGTCGTCCTGATGACGCTCGGACGGCTGTTCATCGTCCTTGCGGGTGGTCTCCGAAGCCGGCAGCAGCGTGGCGCCGCCATAAGCCTGATCGGCCGGCTTTTCTTTCGCCGCGCGCTGGACTTCGAAGTCGAGCTCGATCTGCGAGCACAGGCCCAGCGTCACCGGATCCATCGGCGTCAACGTCTGCGCATTCCAGTGGGTGCGGTCGCGGATCGAGGCGATGGTGGTCTTGGTGGTGCCGACCAGCCGCATGATCTGCGCATCTTTCAACTCGGGATGGTTGCGCACCAGCCAGAGGATGGCGCTCGGGCGCTCGTGGCGGCGCGATACCGGGGTGTAGCGCGGGCCCTTCTTCTTCTTGGCTTCCGGCAGCACCACCTTGCTCTCGCTGAGCCGGAGCCGGTAGTTCGGATCCTTCTCGCCGCGCTCGATCTCGTCGCGGGTGAGCTGGCCGGTCGAAATGGGGTCCATGCCCTTGATGCCCTGGGCGGCATCGCCGTCGGCGATGGCGCGAACTTCCAGCGGGTGCATCTTGGTGAAATCCGCCACCTGGTCGAATGTCAGCGCCGTATTGTCGACGAGCCACACGGCGGTTGCCTTCGGCATCAGCGGTGCATTGCTCATGGCAAATCTCCTTTGGGCTCCGCCCACCTCTTCCGGAGGCGGAGTAGTGCAGTCATCGGGGATGACGGGATGAACCTCTATATAGTCTGCCTCGACCGAAAGGCGCAATGGGTTGCTGAACAGTCTTGACAGGGCCGCAAAGCCGTCCCAAGTCGTTAAGCAACCAAGCCGCTACGTCCATTTTCCGCCTCAACGCTGAGTCCTCGCGCCCGCCGGTTACGGGTGAACAGGTTCCGGATCGCCCCATGCAGGCCAAACCGCAATTGAAAATCGTGCTTTGTTCGCCTCGCGGCTTCTGCGCCGGCGTGGTTCGGGCCATCGATACGGTGGAGCGGGCGCTGAAGCTCTACGGCGCGCCGGTCTATGTCCGTCACGAGATCGTGCACAACCGCTATGTCGTCGACAGCCTGCGGGCCAAGGGCGCGATTTTCGTCGAGGAACTGTCCGAAATCCCCGACACCCAAGCGCCGGTGGTGTTCTCCGCCCATGGCGTGCCGAAATCGGTTCCTGCGGAGGCGGAGCAGCGGAATTTCTTCTCATTGGACGCCACCTGCCCGCTGGTCACCAAGGTGCATCGCGAGGCGGCGATCCATTTCAAGCGCGGCCACGAAATCCTGCTGATCGGGCACTCCCATCATCCGGAGGTGGTGGGAACGCTGGGGCAACTGCCGGCTGGCGCGGTCACCTTGATTGAAACGGCCGAGGACGCCGCGAGTTTCACGCCCAAGGATGCTGACAATCTCGCTTTCGTCACCCAGACGACGCTGTCGATCGACGACACCAAGGAAATCGTCGCGGTGCTGAAGGAGCGGTTTCCCAACATCCACGGTCCGCACAAGGAAGACATCTGCTACGCCACCACCAACCGTCAGCTCGCGGTGAAGAAGGTGGCGCCGGTGGTCGATGCGCTGATCGTGGTCGGCGCGCCGAATTCGTCCAACTCGCAGCGCCTGCGCGAAGTGGCGGAGCGCGAGGGTTGCTCCATCGCGGTGCTGGCGCAGCGCGCGTCCGATCTCGACTGGAGCAAATTCGAAGGCATCAAGAGCGTCGGCATCACCGCAGGCGCCTCCGCGCCGGAAGTGATCGTCGAGGAGATCATGGACGCCTTTGCCGAGCGCTATGAACTGAACGTGGAGACGGTCTCGGCCGCGGAAGAAAACGAGTTCTTCCCGCTGCCGCGGTCGCTGCGGCCCGACGCAGCCGAGTAGGGTTTCATGGCCGTTTATACGGACGTCGCTGCGGACGAACTGGCGGCGTTCCTCGCCAGCTACGATATCGGCGACCTTCTGTCCTATAAGGGCATCGCCGAAGGCGTCGAGAACTCCAACTTTCTGCTGCACACCACGGCCGGCTCCTATTTCCTCACGCTATACGAAAAACGCGTGGCGGTGGGCGACCTGCCGTTCTTTCTCGGCCTGATGGGGCATCTGGCCGGGCACGGCATCGTCTGCCCGCAGCCGGTGAAGACGCGTGACGGAAAAACGCTCGGCGTGCTGGCGGGCCGCCCCGCCGCGATCATCGATTTCCTCGAGGGCGTGTGGCCGCGCAAGCCGAACGTCGCGCATTGCGCCGCCGTCGGTCAGGCGTTGGCGAAGCTGCATCTGGCGGGCCGCGACTTTCCCATGACGCGGGCCAACGCGCTGTCGGTGAAAGGCTGGCGGCCGCTGTTCGATCAGGCGGCCGCGCGCGCCGATACCGTACAGCATGGGCTGAAAGCGTTTCTCGCCGCCGAACTCGATTATCTCGAGCAGAGCTGGCCGGGCAATCTGCCGCGCGGTATCATCCATGCCGACCTGTTTCCGGACAACGTGCTGTTCGTCGGCGAGCAACTGTCCGGCCTGATTGATTTCTACTTCGCCTGCAACGACATCCTCGCCTATGACATCGCGATTTGCCTCAACGCGTGGTGCTTCGAGGCGGATCATTCTTTCAACGTCACCAAGGCGCGAGCCTTTCTCAATGCGTACGGCAAGGAGCGGCCGCTGTCGGATGCCGAGCAGACGGCCTTGCCGCTGCTCGCGCGCGGCGCGGCGCTGCGTTTCCTGCTGACGCGGCTGGTCGATTTCCTCAACGTGCCGCCGGGCGCGCTGGTGAAGCCGAAAGATCCGCTGGAATATGTGCGCAAGCTGCGTTTCCACCAGTCGGTCAACGATATCGCCGGCTATGGCGTCGCTTATTCAGGATCGCCGGCGTGAGCGATCTCCCCGCCGTGGTGATCCATACCGACGGCGCCTGCTCCGGCAATCCGGGGCCGGGCGGCTGGGGCGCGATCCTGCAATTCGGCGAGGTGCGCAAGGAATTAAAGGGCTTTGAGCCGCACACCACCAACAATCGTATGGAATTGCTGGCCGCGATCTCCGCGCTTGAGGCGCTGAAGAAGCCCTGCACGGTCGATCTGCACACTGACAGCCAGTATCTGCGGCAGGGCATCACCGGCTGGATTCACGGCTGGAAGAAGAACGGCTGGCGTACCGCCGACAAGAAGCCGGTCAAGAATGTCGACCTCTGGCAGCGGCTCGATACAGCCCTGAAGCCGCATCAGGTGCGCTGGCACTGGGTCAAGGGCCATGCCGGCCACGACGACAACGAGCGTGCCGATCAACTGGCGCGCGAAGGTGTGGCGATGGCGCGGTTGCAGCAGACTGTTGGCCGCAAGACACCGGGCTGATCGCTCGCCTTCATCGTTTCGGTCAGGATAGACTGCTCGCAAATCATCAGCGGGGCGACACATTGGCCGGATCATCACTGCATGCGCTTCAGGAGCGTCTCGTTCTTCCTCTGATCGCCGCGCCGATGTTTCTGGTATCGGGCGTCGATCTGGTATCGGCGGCTTGCGCGGCCGGCGTCGTCGGCGCCTTTCCCACGGTGAATTGCCGCAGTTCCGACGAGCTTGAAAGCTGGCTGACCGAGATCGAGGGGCGGCTGGCGAAGGCAGCCGAGCAAAAAGGTGTTCCGGTCGCGCCGTGGTGCGCCAACCTCATCGTGCATAGCTCCAACGTCCGGCTCGATGACGATCTTGCGGTGTTGCTGCGTCACACGCCGGAAGTGGTGATCACCTCCGTCGGCTCTCCGGCTCCGGTCGTCGGGCCGCTGCATGACGCCGGCGCCCTCGTGCTCGCCGACGTCGCGACGATCCGCCATGCCGAGCGCGCGGTGGCGGCCGGTGCGGACGGTCTGGTCCTGCTGACGGCCGGTGCCGGCGGCCAGACCGGCTGGCTCAATCCGCTCGCTTTCGTGCGCGCAGTGCGTGGGTTCTTCGATGGACCGATCGTGCTGTCGGGCGGCGTCTCCGATGGCGCGGCGCTGTTGGCGGCGCAGGCAATGGGCTGCGACCTCGCCTACATGGGCACCAAGTTCATCGCCACGCAGGAGAGCCTCGCGAAGCCGGCCTATCGTGACATGCTGGTGAGAGCATGCGCCGACGACGTGTTGCTGACGCGGGCCTTCACCGGTCTCGAGACCAACATGCTGAAGCCCTCCATCGTCGCTGCCGGGCTCGATCCCGACAATCTGCCGGCGCGCGGAACGATCGATATCGCGAAAGACATCAGCGTGGAGAACCGCGACAAGCAGCCGGCGCGCTGGCGCGACGTCTGGAGCGCCGGCCACAGCGTGTCCGGGGTCGATGCGGTGCTGAGCGTTGCGGAGTTGGTAAAAAGGACGCGGGCGGAATACGACGCGGCGCGGGCCAGGCTAAAGGCGCGGTTGTAGCGGACCGGAAGGAAGATAAGGCCTCACGCCCGCCAAAGTGCCGCAGCAAGCGGAAGCCCCTCAGCGTCATGCCCGGTCTTGTGCCGGGCATCCACGTCTTAAACTGGTCAGTCACCAAAGACGTGGATGGCCGGGACAAGCCCGGCCATGACGAAATGCGTTTGTGTATCGAACGTCTTACAACTGCCCGAGCAGCGTGTCGCCGCCGGAGACTTCGACCTTGCCGGGATTCGGTTCGACGTTGAGCTTCTTCACCACGCCGTCCTCGACCAGCATCGAATAGCGCTTGGAGCGGATGCCGAGGCCGTTGCCAGAGGCATCGAGCTCCATGCCGATCGCCTTGGTGAAATCGGCGTTGCCGTCGGCGAGGAAAACCGCCTCGTCGCGCTGATCGGTGTCGCGCTTCCAGGCGTTCATCACGAAAGCGTCGTTGACCGAAACCACCGCGATGGTGTCGACGCCCTTGTCCTTCATTGCATAGGCGTTGAGGAAAATGCTCGGGATGTGCATCTTGTGGCAGGTGCCGGTATAGGCGCCGGGCACCGCGAACAGCGCCACCTTCTTGCCTTTGAAGACGTCGTCGGTGGTTTGCACCTGCACGCCGTCACCGGTCATGACGCGAAACTTGGCCTCGGGCAGACGGTCGCCAACTTGAATGGTCATTCGTTCCTCCTTGTAGCGTTCTCGCGCGACATGAAAGCGATTCGCGTGAAGAAAGCGCGCTGGATGCAAGACTCGCGTCGACATCGTTTCGGTGAAACGGTGAAGACCCGAGGTCGCTACCATTCAACCGGGCTTCGCGCCTTCGCGCAATACGCGGCCGCGTGATGACGGCGTATCAGGCCGGTTTCTTGCCAAGATTGGCATGACGGCGGCCGAAGTCGGCGGCGGCCTCGTCCTGTCCGATATCGACGATGCCGCGGCGGATGGCCCGGGTGCGGGTGAAGTGGTCGAACAGCGTCTCGCCGTCGCCGCGCCGGATCGCGCGCGTCAGCTTCGACAGGTCCTCCTGGAATTCGCCGAGCATCTCCAGCACCGCGTCCTTATTGTTCAGGAACACGTCGCGCCACATCGTCGGGTCGGAGGCCGCGATGCGGGTGAAATCGCGGAAACCGCCGGCGGAGAATTTCAGCACCTCGGAGCGCGTCACGCCTTCGAGTTCTTCCGCCGTCGAGACAATGGTGTAGGCGATCAGATGCGGCAGATGGCTGGTGACCGCCAGCACCAGATCGTGATGCTCCGGCGTCATGGTCTCGACATTGGCCCCGAGCGCGCGCCAGAATTCGGCGAGTTTCTCGACCGCTTTCGTATCGGTGCCGGCCGGCGGCGTCAGGATGCACCAGCGGTTGCTGAACAGTTCGGCGAAACCGGAATCCGGACCGGAATTCTCGGTGCCGGCCACCGGATGCGCGGGCACGAAATGCACGTTGCCTGGCAGGTGCGGAGCCATGTCGCGCACCACCGCGCTTTTGACCGATCCGACGTCGGAGACGATCGCGCCCGGCTTGAGATGCGGCGCGATCTCCTCGGCGACCGGGCCGCAGGCGCCGACCGGGATGGAGAGGATCACAAGATCGGCGTCCTTGACGGCTTCGGCGTTGGTCTCGACGACACCATCGACAATGCCGAGTTCCCTGACGCGCGCGCGGGTCTGCTTTGAGCGCGCGGTGGCGACGATCTCGCCGGCGAGTCCTTGCGCCTTGGCGGCGCGCGCGATCGAGCCGCCGATCAGCCCGAAGCCGATCAGCGCGACGCGCGAGACAAGCGGAGCGTCACTCACGGGCGGCCCATGAAGTCACGCAGGCCATCGACCACGAGGCGATTGGCTTCCTCGGTGCCGATGGTCATCCGCAGCGCGTTGGGCAGGCCGTAATTGTTCAGCGCCCGCAGCACCAGACCGCGCTCGGTGAGGAAGCCATCGGCGTCCGCTGCGGTTTTGCCCTTCGTCGTCGGAAAGTGGATCAGAATGAAGTTGGTCACGCTCGGCGTCACGGTGAGGCCGAGCTTGCCGATTTCCTCGGTCAGCCAGTTGCGCCAATGCTCGTTGTGCTCGCGCGACATGCGGATGTGTGCGGTGTCTTCGATCGCGGCCACCGCCGCGCGCATCGCCGGCGTCGAGACGTTGAACGGACCACGGATGCGGTTGACGGCGTCGACGATATTGGTCGGGCCGAACATCCAGCCGACCCGCAGCGCGGCGAGGCCGTGAATCTTGGAGAAGGTGTGGGTCATCACCGTATTGTCGGTGGTTGCCACCAGTTCGATGCCGATCTCGTAGTCGTTGCGCGAGACGAAATCCGAATAGGCCGCGTCCAGCACCAGCACGACATGCGGCGGCAGGCCGGCACGCAGGCGCTTCACCTCGTCAAACGGGATGTAGGTGCCGGTCGGATTGTTCGGATTAGCGAGCCACACCAGCTTGGTGCGCGGCGTGACGCAGGCCAGGATCGCGTCGACATCGGCGGTGAAGTTGGTCTCCGGCGCGACGATGTTCTTCGCGCCGTTCGCCATGGTGGCGATCGGGTAGACCAGAAAGCCGTGGGTGGTCGAGATCGCCTCATCGCCGGGCTTGAGATAGGTATGCGCCAGCAGATTGAGGATTTCATCGGAGCCGGCGCCGCAGACGATGCGGTTGGGATCGAGGCCGTAGGCGCGGCCGATCGCTTCGCGCAACACCCGCGAGGTGCCTTCCGGATAATCCTCGAGATGCGCGACGGCGGCGGCGAAAGCTTCCTTGGCGCGCGGCGAAGGGCCATGCGGCGTCTCGTTCGCGGAGAGCTTGAAGACCTTCTGCCCTGGTTTTTGCACTGGGCTTTTGCCGGGTGTGTAGGGCGCAATATCGAGAATGCCGGGATTCGGCACAGGACCTGACATCTTGGACTCCGGAAGGATCGGCGCGTTCATTTGCGCACCGTGTCGTTGCTGGGCACCGTATAGCGTGTCGCGTGGCTGCCGACGAGAGCGGTCGAGCGCACCGACGCGCCGGCGGCAACCAGCGCCGAGGTGATCTTGTCGAGGTTGCCGGCGCCTTGCACCGACACCAGGAGCGCCGCGCCGTCGAACGCGGAGTCCGGCACCGCCGCGATTTCCGCCAGCGAGG
>DATMSE010000042.1:0-5388 GCA_035565575.1 Xanthobacteraceae bacterium | reverse complement strand
AAGCTGTGCTGAATCCCGCACGCTGCTGCTGCCGACGCATTTCGTCCCCGAGAACGGCTGCTTCATCGCCCGCAGCGGCGCCGGCTTTTCGGTGCAGTGGAACGAGGACGCAAGCTGAGGAGCCCGCATGACCACGATGATCGCCACGCGCCGCCCGCTTCAGCGAACGGAGCCCGTCAGCATCCTCCCCCAATGCGACGCTGGCGGACGCGCGGATCGCGCAGGTCGTCGCCGATCCCGCTGCAAACGCGCCGGACGCCTATCCCAACACGCTGATCGTCCCCGCGCTTGCCAACGCGCATGACCATGGGCGTGGCCGCTAGGCGACGCGGGACCTCGGCGAAGCCTTGGTTGCATCCTTTGCCGCATCCTTGGCCTTGCCGGCCTTGGCATTCGCGCCGTTCGGCTTGGCAGCTTTGGCTGCCCGCGGCTTCTTCGCCGGCGGCGCCGCCTTCAGCGCCTCTTCCATCCGTCCGCCGATCACGCTCGCGGCATGCTCGAAATGCTGCTTCAGCACCTTGCAGGCCGCGGTGTCCCGCGCCAGCGCCAGTTCCATGATCTGCCGGTGTTCTTCGCCGATCGTCGGATCGATATCGGTATAGACCACGAAGCGGCGGCGATAGCGCTCGAGCTGATCGTACAGGATATCGCAGAAATGCAGCAGCCACGGCGAGCCGCAGCCGGACTCCAGCGCCTGATGGAAGTCGCGGTTGCGCCGCTCCCACTCATCGTGGAAGGTTTGCGGCTCCTTCTTGATCTGGTTCTCCAGCTTGTGAAGCTGATAATAGGTCGTCACCACCCGGTTCTCCCAGGCGTCGTCGCCGCGCTTGATCGAACGCTCCAGCGCCAGCACCGCGAATTGAATGCGCAGGTCGGCGATATCCAGCAGTTCCTGCCGCGTCGCCGGCGCGACGAAGAAGCCGCGCTGGCCCTCGGTTACCGCCAGTCCTTCCAGCGCCACCCGCGACAACGCCTCGCGCACCGGGCTCAGCCCGATATTGTAGCGCTCGCGCAAAACGTCCGGCTGCAGCTTTTCATTGGGCGCGAATGCGCCGCGAATGATGTCGTCGTGGATGCGCTGATACGCCTCGTCGGCCAACGTCTTCGGTGCGTCGATCTGGCGGCGGGGCGCCGGGCCCCAGGCAAGCGTGCTTTTGTCCATCATGTGCGTTATCGGGGCGTGTTGCCTTGACCTTCCACAACCGTTCTATACGCGCGACGATATCGCAGTCGGCCGGGCCTTGTCCCAGAAAATCCCGTCAATGTCCCCACCGCTCGACCAAAGTCGGACAGAACAGCGCGCGTCTCGGCATCGAAGGCTGATTTATATAATCCTCAGATTTAATAATTCCAAGCACCACGCCGCGCGTATGGATGAGCGCTCGGCGACTGCCGAGCGAAGCGTTCGCGGCCAATGCCTGGCGCGGCAATCAATCCCTGCTGCGCAGTTCCTGATACCGTCGGACATCGCGAGTTTTGTTATTGCGCCGCGACTTTGTTTTAGTCTTTGATGGCGATGCCGCGAGCGGCGGCCGGGCCGGCGCTGACACAAACAACAAGCCCCGTGCTGCAGAGGGAGGACGCGATGATCGACCATCCGTGGATCAAATCCTATCCGCCGGGCGTCAGATGGGACGCCGACATTCCTCTCGTGCCGGTGCAGCAGATTCTCGAGGAAGCGGCGGCGACCTGGCCGGACCATCCGGCCGTGGATTTCATGGGACGGAAAATCTCCTATCGCGAACTCAATGATCTCGCGAATCGCGCCGCGCACGGCTTCCAGGAACTCGGCGTTCGCCCCGGCATCCATGTCGGACTCTATCTGCCCAACACGCCGCATTATCTCATCAGCCTGTTCGGCATTCTCAAGGCGGGCGGAACGCTGGTGAACTATTCACCGCTCGATGCGGAGAAGGTTCTCGAGCACAAGATCGAGGACAGCGAAACCGACCTCCTGGTCACGCTCGATCTTGCCGCGCTCTATCCGCAGATGGGCAAGATGCTCGGGCACACGCGCCTGAAGAAGCTCATCGTCGGCAGCCTGGCGGAAATGACGGCGCAGCCGGAGGCGGTGAACGCGCAGATGCGCGCAACGCAGCAGCTCGCGGACGTTCCAGCCGACGCGCGGCACGTCACCTTCCAATCGCTGCTCGACAATGACGGCAGCTATCACGTCTATCCGATCGCCGATCTCACCGAGGCGATCGCGGTGCTGCAATATACCGGCGGCACCACCGGCCTGCCGAAGGGCGCGATGCTGACCCACGCCAACCTGTCCGCGGCGACGCATCAGTGCCTGGAGACGACCCACACCGATCCGCCGGTGCTGGAGCTCGGCAAGGAGCGGGTGCTCGCGGTGCTGCCGCCGTTCCACATCTACGCGCTCACCGTGAACATGCTGCTCGGCGTGCGGATCGGTGCCGAACTGGTGCTGCATACGCGGTTCGACGCCGACGCCATCGTCCGCGATCTCGCGCAGAAGAAGATCACCGCCTTCCCCGGCGTGCCGACCATGTTCGTCGCGGTGATCAATCATCCCGCATCCGCCAAGACCGATCTCAGTTCACTGAAGTGGTGCAACTCCGGCGGCGCGCCGCTGCCGCTCGAAGTGCAGCAGCGTTTCGAGAAGCTGACCGGCTGCAATCTCGCCGAAGGGTGGGGCATGACCGAAACCTCGCCGACCGGCACCTTCACGCCGGTGCCGAATACGCCGCGCCCCGGCTCGTGCGGCGTGCCGAGCCCCGGCATCACCATCAAGTTTCTCAGCGTCGATGACGGGCAGACCTATGTGCCGCTCGGCCAGCGCGGCGAACTGTGCATCAGCGGCCCCAACGTGATGAAAGGCTACTGGAAGAAGCCCGATGCCACCGCCGCGGTGATGACCGCCGACGGCTTCATGCGCACCGGCGACGTCGGCTACATGGATGCCGACGGCTACGTCTATATCGTCGATCGCACCAAGGACATGCTGCTCTGCGGCGGCTTCAATGTCTATCCGCGCACCATCGAGGAGGCGATCTATACGCATCCTGCCGTCGAGGAAGTCAGTGTCATCGGCATCCGCGATCCCTATCGCGGCCAGTCGCCCAAGGCCTTCATCAAGCTGAAAAGCGGCGCGGCCGCATTCACGCTCGATGAACTGAAGACGTTCCTCAAGGACAAACTCGGCAAGCACGAGATGATCTCCGCGATGGAGATCCGGCCCGAACTGCCGAAGACCGCGGTCGGAAAGCTCTCCAAGAAAGAACTTTATGACGAAGAGGAGCGCAAGGCCGCATCCGTGAAAGGCGCGGCCTGAGACCTTCGCCGCACAAGGGCCTGCAGCCGGCACGTTGAATGATCGTCAGTATCGCCCGTGCGCTGTATTTCAGCACGCGGAATTGATCTGAGACAAACTGGCGCATCAACGCCGTGCACGGCCGCAGGCGCCGTTGCGATTTGCCTTCAGGCGCCGCGCACTCTATTCAAGCACCGTCTTGATGTTCTCGCGGTCTTGCGCCCATGCGCCGGACGTCGAACGACGAAGTCATTTACTCTTCTGCGCGTAGATGGCATTTTCGGCATCAAGCGAAAAGATCACCTAGGGAGACACCATATGCGTAGATTGTTACTTGCTGCTTTGGCGATGCCGATCCTGGCTTTGCCGGTTCTCGGAACGCCCGCAAGTGCCCAGGAAACTCTCAAGATCGGCTACATCGATCCGCTGTCCGGCGGCGGCGCCAGCGTCGGTGAAGGCGGCCTGAAAACCTTCCAGTATCTCGCCGATGAGCTGAATGCCGGCGGCGGCATTCTCGGCCACAAGGTCGAAATCGTACCGCTCGACAACAAGACCAATCCGCAGGAGAGCCTGGTTCAGGCCCAAAAGGCCGTCGATGCCGGCATCCGCTACATCACGCAGGGCAACGGCTCGGCCGTCGCCGCGGCGTTGTCGGAATTCGTCGCCAAGCACAACTCCCGCAATCCCGGCAAGGAAATGCTCTATTTCAACTATGCCGCGGTCGATCCGATCCTGACCAACGAGAAGTGCAATTACTGGCATTTCCGCTGGGACGCGAACTCCGACATCAAGATGGAGGCGCTCACCAACTATATGAAGGACACGCCTTCGATCAAGAAAGTGTACCTGATCAATCAGGACTACTCGTTCGGCCAGTCCGTTCGCACCGAGGCCCGCAAGATGCTGGCGGCGAAGCGGCCTGACATTCAGATCGTCGGCGACGAACTGCACCCGCTGCTGAAGATCACCGACTTCGCGCCCTACATCGCCAAGATCAAGGCCTCCGGCGCGGATTCGGTCGTCACCGGCAATTGGGGGCAGGATATCGCGCTGCTGCTGAAGGCTGCGGCCGATGCCGGCCTGAAGGTGAACTGGTACACCTATTATGCCGGCGGCGCCGGCGGCCCAACCGCGATCAAGCAGACCGGGCTGGATCATCAGGTGTTCCAGATCAACGAGGGCATTCCGAACAGCGGCCATCAGGGCGCGATCGATTTCGAGAAGGCGTTCCGGGCCAAGGTCAACATGTCGCTGTGGTATCCGCGCGCGGTCAACGAGATGCGGATGCTCAAGGCGGCAGCCGAAAAGGCCAAGTCGATCGATCCGGTCAAGGTCGCCGCGGCGCTTGAGGGCCTGGAATTCGAAGTGCTCGACGGCGGCAAGGGCGTGATGCGCAAGGACGACCACCAGTTCCTGCAGCCGATCTATATCTCCTCGTTCGGCAGCCGCAGCGAAAAGGAGCCGTTCGACGAGGAAGGCACCGGCTGGGGCTGGAAGCCGATCGCCAAGGTCGACACCGCCCAGGCAACCGTGCCGACCACCTGCAAGATGAAGCGTCCCTGACGCCATCAACGTTCATCCTCCCGCATCCCGTATGCGGGAGGATGCAACGACCGGCCCGCCGTTTCCGACCGGGCTCGCAGGACTCTTCAAATGCGTGGGCTGATCGTCGCCTCTTTCCGACAGAGCGATAACATCCGCGTCACCATGGACGATCTCTAACTCCAACCCGGTGGTTGTCCCGTGCTCGAGCTGATCGTTATTTCCATCCTGAACGGCGTGCTGTTCGGCATGCTGCTGTTCCTGCTGTCGAGCGGCCTCACCGTGATTTTCAGCATGATGGGCGTGCTGAATTTCGCTCATGCCAGCTTCTATATGCTCGGCGCCTTCTTCGGCTATCAGCTCTCGCGCTGGATCGGCTTCTGGCCGGCACTGATCCTGGCGCCGTTGCTGGTGGCGCTGCTCGGCATGGCGGTGGAGCGCTACGGCCTGCGCCAAACTCACAAGCACGGCCATGTCGCCGAACTGCTGCTCACCTTCGGCCTCGCCTTCGCGATCGAGCAGGTGGTGCAGATGATCTGGGGCAAGCTGCCGATGGACTATCGCGTCCC